>NZ_JBSHAM010000128.1:0-18691 GCF_053611505.1 Amycolatopsis sp. NPDC054798
CGTGCCGTGCCGTGCCGTGCCGTGCCGTGCCGTGCCGTGCCGTGCCGTGCCGTGCCGTGCCGTGCCGTGCCGTGCCGTGCCGTGCCGTCAGAACACGAGCCCGGCCGGTGCTCGCGCTGCTGCCCTCACAGCCGTCAGTCCCACCCAGCAACCTGGCTCACGCACCTCCTTTCCCGTCGCACGGGCACCGCCATTCACCCTTTCCCGCTCTGTCCCAACACCTCTCAGTCGAAGAAACTCGGCACGTCCAGCGCCCCTCCCGATGCCTCGAACTCGTCGTGCACGGCTTTGCGCAGCTTCGCGTCGGCGAGGTAGTCGGCGGCTGTCAGAGCCAGGCCCAGCGCACCGTCGACGACCGCTCGATCACCCGTCGGCGATCCGGCGGCCTCGGCGAATTCCTTGGTGTGCAACGCGACCGTCGGCTCGGACACGGCGATCATCGGGTGCAGCGCGGGCATCCGGAAGGACAAATTCCCGAGGTCCGTGCTCCCGGTCAGGAACTCCGGCACGATGCCCGGCGGCAGCGGTTTCCGCCCGGTGCCTTGTTGATTGACCGACCATCGGCCGGCCAGCGTGGTGTTGAACCGGATCGGCAGGTATGCCGGCTGCTCGTCCCAGTGCAATTCCACTCCGCAGCCCGTCATTTCCGCTGCGCCGCGGGCGATCGCGGTCATCCGGTCAGCCAGGTCGCGCAGCGTCTCCGGGTTCGCCGACCGGAGATAGAACAAAAGAGCCGCCCGGGCGGGAATCACATTCGGTCGCGCGCCGCCATCGGTGAAGATGCCGTGCACTCGATCGCTCGACGGCAGTTGTTGCCGTAGCGCCGACACTCCTTGATAGGCCGCCACGGCGGCGTCGAGCGCATTGCGGCCCATGAACGGCTGTGCCGAAGCATGTGCGCCGACGCCGTGGAACACCATTTCGAGCTGCCGTCGGCCGAGGAACGGGTGCAGTGCGATGTCGTGGCTGAACGGGTGCAGCATGATCACCGCGTCGACATCGTCAAAAACCCCAGCCCGCGCGAGCGTTTCCTTGCCGCCACCGCCTTCCTCCGCGGGAGTGCCAACCAGCGAGACGCGGCCGCCGAGCCGCTCTGCCACTGCTGCCGCGCCGAGGAACCCGCCAGCTCCGGCAGTGCAGATAACGTTGTGCCCGCAGCCATGCCCCAACCCGGGCAGGGCGTCGTACTCGGACAGCACTGCGATGTGCGGGCCGTCGTTGTCCGGAGTTCCGGTGCGCAACGCGGTGTCCAGCCCGCCGAGCCCGACCGTGACTTCGTGTCCGTGGGCCCGCAGCAACTCGGCGAGTGCGCCGACTGACCGGTGTTCGGCGAACCCTTCTTCCGGATGTGCGTGCAGATCTTGGCTGAGCGCGACGAGTTCGCCGGCTCGGGCGCGCACTTCTTCTTCAACCGCGGCACGGGTTTCCGCGTCGGCTCCGGCGTGGTCGGAGCCGAGCGGTTCGGCGGCGGCCACGGCGTCGGCGGTGGCTTCGATGAGGGAGCGGAGGTGGCTGTCGTCGGGCGGGACAGGTGCGGCGTGGGTCATGCGGGGAATGCTATCGCCGAACCCCGACAGAAATGGATCACCGCACGTCAGAAAGCCGACCGGAGACGAGTTGAGCGACCCCGAAGTACTGCTCGTGCACCTCGTCGAAACCCCGTGCGCGCAAGCTGGCCGCGATCTCTCCGCGGTCGAACATGCGTTGCCCGCTGACAATTCCTCCTGCGGTGTCGGCGATCCGGGCCGGCTGGCAGTCGCGGCGAGCACTCGTGAGCAGGACGATCCGGCCGCCAGGGCGCAGAATCCGGGCGAACGAATCGAGCGCGCGTTCCGGCTCGGCGAACATGTGCAGAGCGGCGAAACAGCAAATAGCGTCCACAGTGGACGAAAGCAGCGGCGGCTCGACCGCGTCAGCGCGAAGGTAAGCCACGTTCGGGGAATCAGTTTCTTCGACTGCGCGCGAAAGCATGCTGCGTGCGCCGTCCAGGCCGATCGCGAGCCCGTCCGGTCCCACCGCGTCCCCGAACGCGCGCGTGAACCGGCCAGTCCCGCACGCGACGTCGAGTACGACCTGGCCTGGCTGCAGTGCGAGCCGTTCGGCGGCCAGCGCGACCTCGTCGGACATGCTCGGGCCGCTGAGGCCCTTGAGGACACGGCCGAGCACTGGCCGCCAATAGCGTTCGTAGACCTGCGGCAGCAGCGCGGTGCGCATGAGCCGTTGAGTGAGCCCGGTGGGCGGGCCGGCCTGGGCCGCGTCGCCGAGCGTGTCGAGGAAGCCGTCGGCCGTCGTGGCCGGTTCGCTGAGCAGATCGGCGAGCCGTTGCTGGGTGCTGTGGTGGGGCACGGGGGTCCTCTCGGTGGGGATACCGGCAGTATGCGGCATTAGTGGCTCACTCGTTCGAGTGAAGATCTGTCCGATCAAGCGTTCGAGGCCCGGCATTGTCGGTGTCTGTTCCTAACGTCGTCCGCATGGTCTCCGACCCGCGGAGACCAGCGAGGAGGACTGACTGATGACCGCACCGATCCTGCGTCCGATCGACCTGCCCACCGGTGAAATCGCCGTGCACGGGGCCTTCGACCTGAGCGCCGCGTCCCAGTGGCTCGCCGGGGCGGGCCCGGCGGGGTCCTTCGCGGCCGAACCGGGCGTGCTGCGGCTGGCGTTCCCGGTGGAAGGGACCTGGACCCACGCCGGGGCCGCGATCCGGCAGAGATCCCCGGGCACGGTCGAAGTCGGCGTGTCCGCGCCGGTGGAAGTCGCCGCGCGAGTGGTCGCGCAGGTGAGCCGGATGCTCTCGCTCGATGTGGACGAATCCGGTTTCGCCGAGGTCGCGAGCCGCGATTCGGTGGTTCGGCGGCTCCAGGCTCGCCACAGTGGAGCGCGGCCGGTGCTGTATTCGTCGCCGTACGAAGCGGCTTGCTGGGCCGTGCTCACCCAAGGGATGAGGGCACAGCAGGCGATGCGGTTGCGCGAACAGCTCGCGGCGCGACACGGGCGCCAGGTCGGCGAGGACGGGCCGTTTTCCTTTCCCGCGCCGCAGGTTCTGGCTGAGCTGGGCGACGAACCGTCGGTGGGGCCGTTCCGGCTCGCTCGCCTTCGAGCCGTCGCCCGGGCAGCGGCCGACGGCCGCCTCGACACCGAGGAGCTGCTAGCGCTGCCGATCCCCGACGCGATGACCCGGCTGTGCGCGATTCCTGGCATCGGAGCGTTCTCCGCGGAGCAGATCTTGCTGCACGGTGCGGGGCATCCCGATCTCTTCCCGCGGCTCGACACCCAGCTTCACCAGATCCTGCGCGCGGAGTACGCATTGCCTCCCGACACGCCGCCGGACGAGCTTGAGCCGCTGGCTGAGGACTGGCGTCCGTATCGGTCATGGGTCGCGCATCTTTTCCGGCTTGATCGGCTGCGGAAGTCGGCATCTGGGGAGGTGGCGGACTGAGCAGTAGGTGAGGAGACGGATCGGCAGGAAGGAGACGTCATGGAGTGAGGCCGCGCCCTATACCGAATCGCGGTCGACGGTTGTCGCCTGGGCACTCACCGGAGCCAAATACGGCCTGTGGTGAGGTGTCCGCGTGAATACGCCCGTACTCGCCGTCTCGACTGTGCTCAGTGCTCGACCGGGTGCCGGAGAAATCTCTGGTGCGGCCATGGCAGCGGGCACTGGGACAGTCGGTGCGGCGCTGGAACAAGCGAACACGCCGAGCGTCATCACGTTGGTCACTGGCGGTATCGCCTTGCTGGTGGTGCTGGCCGGCGGGACGCCGTGGCGGTTCGCCCGCAACGTCATCACGATCGTGCACGAGGCAGGCCACGCCCTGGCCGCGGTGACAGTCGGACGGCGGCTGCGGTCGATCCGGCTGCACTCGGACACCTCCGGGGTCACCGTGTCGCGCGGCAAGCCTGAGGGGCCGGGCATGGCGTTC
Organism: Amycolatopsis sp. NPDC054798; assembly: GCF_053611505.1. NCBI lineage: Bacteria > Bacillati > Actinomycetota > Actinomycetes > Pseudonocardiales > Pseudonocardiaceae > Amycolatopsis > Amycolatopsis sp. NPDC054798. Next base: position 3,924 of record NZ_JBSHAM010000128.1, read on the forward strand.
ACGGCCTTGGCCGGGTACATCGCGCCGTCGGTTCTGGGACTGCTGTTCGCGAGCCTGGTCGGGGCGGACCTGATCACCGCGGTGCTCGTGCTCGTCGCGTTGCTGCTGCTGGGCGTGCTGATCATGGTGCGCAACGCCTACGGCGTGTTCACGGTGGTGGGAAGCGCCGTCGTGCTCGGGCTCGTGGCTCTGGTCGCGCCGAAGGTGGTGCAGGCACCGTTCGTGTATCTGCTGACCTGGTTCCTGCTGATCGGCGGTGTCCGGCCGGTGGTGGAGCTTCAGCTCAAACGGCGACGGGGCCAGGCGCGGGACTCCGACGCCGATCAGCTGAGCCGGTTGACCGCCGTGCCCGCAGTGTTGTGGGTGCTGGTTTTCGGCGTCCTCACGGTGAGCTGCGTCATCGCGGGCGGGCTGTGGTTGCTGCAGCCGTTGGCGTTGTGAGGCGGCCGTTGCGGTGCTGGCTTGCGGCTGGTTGACGCGGTGGGGTGGCGGCTCGGTCGCGTGATGTGACGGCGTGGGATCGCTGGGTTGCGCCGGAGTGAGCTGTGGTGCGGCGGCGACGTCTGCGCGTTGGGTTGCTGTGGCGTGGCTAGGTGGGCGGACGTCGTCGCTGCTGAGCTGTGGTGGTGCGGTTGGGCGCAGCGACGGGAATGACGGCGTGGTCGCGGGTTCGTGCGCCCGGGGGGCGGCTTGGGAGTGTCTGGGGCTGCGGTTGAAGCCCGCGGGCAGAGGCACAGCTGTCGTGAGCGGCGGCGTTGTCGAGCAGGAGACTGGGGCGCGAGTGTCCCGAGGGCTGAGCCCGTCGTCTTCCCATGTGGGCGGTACGGCAGACTGGACGTCTGCTGAGCCGCCGGAGGGAGACAGGCGATGGACGAGGTCGCGAAGGCCGTCGAGGAGTGTGCGCGGGCGGCGAAGGCGGCTGCGCCGTCGTTGGCCGCCGCCGGGGACGACGCGGTGGACGCGGCGCTTGTCGGGATGGCGGAGCGGCTCGTCGCGCACCGGGACGAGGTGCTCGAGGCCAACCAGGCCGACGTCGCCAAGGCTACGGCCGACGGGATGAGCGCCGGTCTGCTCGACCGGCTCACCATCACGCCCGAGCGGCTCGACGGGATGGCCGCGCAGCTGCGGCTGCTGGCTGGCGCGCCGCACCAGGAGCGGTCCGTCGAGGTGTCCACGTTGGACGGCGGGCTGCGGTTGGTCGAGCGGCGGCGTCCGGTGGGTGTCATCGGCGCGAACTACGAGGCGCGGCCGAACGTGACGGTCGATGTGGCGTCGCAGTTGGTCAAGTCGCGCAACGGCGGCGTGCTGCGGACCGGATCGGCGGCGTTGGGGTCGGCGCAGCGGCTGCGGGACGTCGTGATCGCGCCTGCGCTCGAGGCCGCGGGGATCAACCCGGACGTCGTGCAGCTGGTCCCGCGTGTGGAGCGGGAGGCGGCGTCGGCGCTGGTCCGGCTGCCGGGGCTCGTGCCGCTCGTCATCCTGCGCGGCAGCGGTGACAGCACGCGCGCGCTTGCGACCGAGGCCGCAGTGCACGGGGTTCGCACGTTGGCGCACGCCGACGGTGGCGGAGTGCTGTACGTCGACGTCGCGGCGGATGCGGACAAGGTCCGCGACCTCGTGTTCTCGAGCCTTGACCGGCTTGGCGTCTGCAACCGGCTGAACCTGCTGCTGATCCACGAGGACGTGCACGACACGGTGTGGCCGCAGATCGAGTCGGCGCTGGCCGAGCGTGGCGTCACGCCCTCGCTCGCGCCGCACGAGCACCCGATCGGCTACGAGTGGGCGCTGGACTCCGAGCGGGAGGCGACCGTCACCGTGGAGAAGGTCGGCGGGCTCGTCGACGCGGTCGAGATCGCGAACGAGCGCACGTCCGGGCTTGCCGCGGGGATCGCGACCGAGAACCCGGCGGCCGCGGAGCAGTTCTTCGACGGCTACACCGGCACCGGCGTGTTCTGGAACGCACCGACCCGGCTGCTGGACGGCTTCAAGCTGCTCGCGGTGCCCGAGACCGGCATCAACCTCGACCGGGTGCCGGGTCCGCGCGGGCCGGTGACCTACACCGACCTGTACGTCCGGCAGTACGCCGTGGTGCCCGCCTGACCTGGCCGGAGCACGATGAGCGGATGGGCACGATGACTGGACGGCCGCACGTCCTGCTGTCCGCGGCGCAATCGCTGGACGGCTATCTCGACGACGCCGGCAGCACCCGTCTGCTCCTGTCCAACGAGGACGACTTCGCGGAGGTCGACCGGCTCCGTGCCGAGGCCGACGCGATCCTCGTCGGCGCGGGCACGGTGCGGGCCGACAACCCGCGGCTTCTCGTGCGCTCCGCTGAACTGCGTCGCGAGCGGGTCGCGGCGGGACGTCCGGAGCAACCGGTCAAAGTGACGGTCACGAGCAGCGGCAAGCTCGATCCGGCGTCGCGGTTCTTCACTGTCGGCGACACCGCGAAGCTCGTCTACGCGCCCGCGGGCAGTGCGGACAGCCTGAGCGAGGTCGCGACGGTGGTCGACGTCGGCAGTCCTCCACGGCTGGAGCGTGTCCTCGATGACCTTGCTGCGCGCGGCATTCAGACGCTCCTCGTCGAGGGCGGCGGAGCGGTGCACACGCAGTTCCTCGACGCCGGGCTCGCTGACGAACTCCGGCTCGCGGTCGCGCCGATCATGGTCGGCGACCCGCGAGCGCCGCGGTTTCTCGGGCCTGGTGCGTTCCCCCGGCCGCTGGAACTGACGGAGGTACGGCGCCTCGGGGACGTCGCTGTGCTGCGATATCGCGCCGCGGCCGAACCGTCGTCGCTGGATCTGCTGCGGTTGCGTCAGGCCATCGAGCTTGCCGACGAATGCCCGCCCAGCTCGACGTTTCGGGTCGGCGCGGTCGTCGGGTTGCCGGACGGGACAGTGCTTGCCACTGGACACTCGGGCGAGGGTGATCCGCGCAATCACGCGGAAGAAGCCGCGCTGGCGAAGCTCGATCCGCACGACCCGCGGCTCGCCGACGCAACCATGTACAGCTCGCTCGAACCGTGCAGCGATCGCGCGTCCCATCCCAAAAGCTGCACGCAGCTGATCCTCGAAACCGCCATCCCACGGGTGGTGATGGCCTGGCGGGAACCCTCGTTGTTCGTCGAGGCCGAAGGGGTCGAACGGCTGGTCGCGGCCGGACGGCGGGTGATCGAGGTCCCGGCGCTGGCGTCGGAGGTCCGCCGGGCGAATACGCATCTGCCCGGCGTTCGGCCCTGATTTCCGGGATATAGCTGACGGATCGGGCGCTGCCGCGCGGATTCCGCGTGGGAGCGCCCCATCGGGAAAACTAGCCGGTCAGCATGTCCCGTTGTCGGTCCAGACGCCCCATTGGCCGGTCGTGCCGGGTTCCTCGCCCTGGGTCCACCATTTGGCGGTCCATTTGTGGCCGTTGTGCGAAACCACGGCGCCGCCGGTGTAGACCTGGGTTTTCTGCCATTCCGATGCCGAACAGGTGCCCGGAGGGTTGGTCGGGCTGGTCGGGCTCGTCGGCGGGGTGGTCTGCGGCGGGGTCGCGCCCGCGAACCGGGTGGTGAACTTCGTGAAGTCCCAGTCGTTTTGCTGGACGTTCGAGCACACGCTGTTGTCGGTCGTCGTCGTGCACTGCCGGTCGCGGTTCACTGCCCAGAACGTGAACCGGCCGAGGTGGTGGCTCGTCGCGTAGTCGTACACGGTCTGGAAATCGGAGACGTTGAAGTATTCCGACGTATCCGATTTCCCGTTCATTCCCGAGAAACCCTCGTGCGCATACGCGGTGGCGCTGTCCCAGCCGAGGTGGCTTTGCAGCAAGCCGTGGAACGCTTCGAGCGCCGACACCTGCGACGCGCCGCCGCCGTTGAAGCCGCCGTCGAACGGCATGATCGAGAAGTTGTTGGGGGAGAAGCCGATCGACTTCGCCTGGTCCAGCAACTGGGTGCCGAACCAGCCGGTTCCGGCCGCGGTTCCCGGCATCGTCACCGAGACGAACAGCCCGGGGTTGTCCGCCTGGAGTTTCTTCGCGGCGCCGAGTTCGTTCGCGATGGCCGCAGTGTCTTCGTACTCGGGTTCTTCGAGGTCGAAGTCGATGGCTTTCAGGTTGTATTTCGTGACGACCTGCTGGTAGGCCGCGGCGGTCGCGTCGGCGGTGCCGCACGTCTGGCCCAGTTTCGTGCCGCCGTAGCCGCCGACCGAAACCGACACGTCGCCGCCGTTGCCGCGGATGCGGTTGATCGCGTCGCCGACGGTCGTGTCCGAGGAAACCGGCGAGGTGCCGTCCCAAGTGGGACTGCATCCGCCGCCCTTGGGCGCGAGGATGAAGGCCAGCTGGAACGCTTTCTGCCCGGTCGCGTTCATGACGGTCACCGGGTCGGGCGGGTTGTTGCTCTGCGGCATGAGGTACGGCGCGGCGGCGTACCAGTTGTTGTCGAGGCCGCTCGACGTTCCGGTCTGCGCGTGGGCGGTCGCGGCCACAACGGCAGCTGCCCCGGCCACGGTAGCGGCGGCGACGAGTGTGGCGGCCAGTCTGCTTCGTTGCATCTGTCCTCCGGCGAGCATGCGGAAAATGATGCGGTAAGCATTGGACTAGACCATTATGAAGTCAAGGTGCAGGCGGATGCTCTCGTCCGCAGGGAGGCTGGTTCGGGAGGTATGCCGGAATCCGGTGCGGCGGGTTCGCCCTTGTGGCGCAACGGTTCCGCGCGAACGGACGCGGACCGCAGGGGCGAGTGGTCCGCTGAGGACAGGGGGAGACAGTGACAGTGCGGTTGGACTGGACGGGGCCGGGCAGGCGGCGAGGGGCGGGTGCTGCGGTGGCTGGCCAGCGGGGGAAGCGCGGACAGGTCCGCGAGTGGTGGCGGGAGCAGTGGTGGTGGCGGGGCTGGGCCGGGAGGGCCTGGAGATAGGGCTCGGAGCACGGCTGCTGGGTGCGGAGTGTGGCAGGGCACGGAGGCGGCCGAGAGCGGGCGCAGCTGAGAGCAGGATTGCCGGGAACGACGGCGGCAAAGAACGGGGGAGCGGCCGGGGGCGGGGGAGGCTGGGCTCGGAAGGCGGCTGGGCGAGTTCCGGTGCGCGCTGGCGAGGTCGGCGCGAGCCGAGGGCGGGGCGGGCTTGGAGCTGCGGTTGACGTTGGGGCGGCTGGACCAAATAACCGGCAGAGGAGCGGCCTCGGCGCCCCGGCCGGTTGGGGCGAGTTCGGGCAAGCGGCGAAATCGACGGGCGAAGAGGGACGACGAAGTGGGCTGAGGCAGAGCAGAGGACCCGTCTGGTTCCGTCAGACGGCAGGAGGACTGACGGCGACCGGTGAACGGAAAGCTCCCAGTAACCGCGCTGGAGGCGGCAGCGCGGGTTGGTCGAGCGGACTCGGCGAGAGACGGACGCGCAGCGATTCGAGAGCCGAGAAAGACGCGCGATCACACCGCCAGAGCAGTGAGGGCCGGGCAAGCGCGATGGCGGCGGCTGAGACGTCCACGGGCGCACTAAACCCTGGGTTGGCCCAAGCCAACCCAGGAACCCGCCTCACTCGTTCTCCAGATCGCCTTCCAGCGTCAAATACACTTCGCGCATCTGAGCCATCAACTCCGGATCCGGTTCTTCCCACAGTCCCCGGTCGGCAGCTTCCGTCAGGCGTTCGATGATCCCCCGCAATGCCCACGGGTTAGCGTCGCGCAGGAATTGCTGGTTTTCCTCGTCCAGCACATACGACTGCGACAGCTTCTCGTACATCCAATCGCCCACGACGCCGGCCGTCGCGTCGAAGCCGAAGAGGTAGTCCACGGTCGCGGCGAGTTCGAACGCGCCCTTGTAACCGTGTCGGCGCATGGCGGACAGCCACCGCGGGTTCACCGCCCTGGCACGGAAAACGCGGGCCGTTTCTTCGCCCAGTGTCCGGGTGCGGACGGCGTCGGGAGTAGTGGAATCGCCGACATAAGAAGCGGGAGCAGAACCGGTCAGGGCGCGGACGGTGGCGATCATTCCGCCGTGGTATTGGAAATAGTCGTCCGAGTCGGCGATGTCGTGTTCGCGGGTGTCAGTGTTCTTCGCGGCCACGACAATGCGTTTGTACGACGTTTCCATGTCCTCGCGAGCGGGACGGCCGTCCAGGTCCCGGCCGTAGGCGAAGCCGCCCCAGACTGCGTAGACCTCGGCCAGGTCCTTGTCGTCGCGCCAGTTTCCGGAGTCCATCAGGGGGAGCAGGCCGGCTCCGTAGGCTCCTGGTTTCGAGCCGAAGATGCGGGTGGTGGCGCGGCGGGTGTCGCCGTGGGCGGCTACGTCCGCCGAGACGTGGGCGCGGACGTAGTTGGACGATTCCGGTTCGTCCAGAGAAGCGGCCAGGCGGACGGCGTCGTCCAGCAGGGTGATGACGTGCGGGAAAGCGTCGCGGAAGAAGCCGCTGATGCGGACTGTCACGTCGATCCGGGGACGGCCCAGTTCGGACAGCGGGATGGGTTCGATGCCGGTCACGCGGCGGGAAGCTTCGTCCCACACCGGCTGGATTCCCAGCAGCGCGAGGACTTCGGCGGCATCGTCGCCGGAGGTGCGCATGGCGGAGGTGCCCCAGACCGAGAGGCCGACGGACCGCGGCCAGTCGCCGGTGTCTTCGCGGTAGCGGCGGAGCAGGGAGTCCGCGAGCGCCTGGCCGGTTTCCCAGGCGAGGCGGCTGGGGATGGCTTTCGGGTCGACGGTGTAGAAGTTCCGGCCAGTCGGGAGGACGTTGACCAGGCCGCGCAGAGGGGAACCGCTGGGGCCGGCGGGGATGTAGCCGCCGTCCAAGGCGTGGAGTACCGCGTCTACTTCCGACGAGGTGCCGGCCAAGCGGGGGACGATTTCGGTGGCGGCGAAGGTCAGGACGCGGGCGACTTCGGAGTCGAGAGAGCCCAGGACTTCGGTGACGACCGAGGAAACCGAAGCGGGAGACCAGGAGTGGGTCTCCATGGCGGAGACCAGCGTGCGGGCGGTGGTTTCGATGGCGTCCACTTCGGACAGTGGGGCGTCTGAGTTTTCCTTCAGGCCGAGAGCGGAGCGGAGGCCGGGGACGGCGCCTTGTTTGCCGCCCCACATTTGCTGGGCTCGAAGCATCGCCAGGACCAGGTTGACGCGGGCCTCGCCGGTCGGGGCCTCGCCCAGGATGTGCAGGCCGTCGCGGATCTGGGCGTCCTTGACCTCGCACAGCCAGCCGTCGATGTGCAGCAGGAAGTCGTCGAATTCGGCGTCGTGCGGACGTTCCTCGACGCCGAGGTCGTGGTCGAGTTTCGCGGCCTGGATGAGAGTCCAGATCTGGGCGCGGATCGCCGGGAGTTTCGCCGGGTCCATGGCGGCGATGTTGGCGTGTTCGTCCAGCAACTGTTCCAGGCGGGCCAGGTCGCCATAAGACTCGGCGCGGGCCATAGGCGGGACCAGGTGGTCCACGATGGTCGCGTGCGCGCGGCGTTTCGCTTGCGCGCCTTCGCCGGGGTCGTTGATCAGGAACGGGTACACCAAAGGCAGATTGCCCAGGACGGCGTCGGGGGCGCAGGCGGCGGAAAGTCCTGCGGTCTTGCCGGGAAGCCATTCCAGCGAGCCGTGCTTGCCGAGGTGCACGACGGCGTGTGCGCCGAATTCCTCTTCCAGCCAGCGGTAGGCGGCGAGGTAATGGTGGCTCGGCGGCAGGTCCGGGTTGTGGTAGATCGCGACCGGGTTTTCGCCGAAACCGCGCGGCGGCTGGATCATCAGCACGACGTTGCCGGACTGCAGCGACGCCAGGACGATGTCGCCCTCGGGGTTCGCCGACGTGTCGACATACAGCGAACCCGGAGCCGGGCCCCAGTGTTCTTCCATCGCTTCTTGCAACTCGACCGGCAAGGAAGCGAACCACGAGCGGTAGCGGGCGGCGGGAACGCGGATCGGGTTGCCGGACAACTGTTCTTCGGTGAGCCATTCGGGATCCTGGCCGCCCGCGGCGATCAGGGCGTGGATCAGGGCGTCGCCGTCGGGCTGGTCGGTGCCGGTCGGGTTGACACCGGGGAAGGCGTCGGGGCCGAGGTCGTAGCCGCGGTCGCGCATCAGGCGCAGCAGCTTGATCGCCGAAGCGGGAGTGTCGAGGCCGACCGCGTTGCCGACGCGCGAATGCTTCGTCGGGTACGCGGACAGCATCAGGGCGATCCGGCGGGAAGCCGGCGGGGTGTGGCGGAGCCGGGCGTGCGCGAGGGCGATGCGGGCGACGCGGGAGGCTCGTTCGGCGTCGGCGACGTAGCGGGGGAGGCCGTCGTCGTCGAATTCCTTGAAGGAGAACGGGACCGTGATGATCCGGCCGTCGAATTCCGGTACCGCCATCTGGTTGCCCGCGTCGAGCGGGGACAGGCCGTCGTCGCTGGCGGACCAGGTTTCGCGGTCGCTGGTCAGGCACAGCGCCTGCAGCACCGGCACGTCCAGCGCGGCCATTTCCGCGACGTCCCACGATTCGTCGTCCCCGCCCGCTCCGGCTTCCGACGGACGGGTGCCGCCCGCGGCGAGGACGGTGACCAGCAGGGCGTCGACCTTGCCCAGTTCGGCCATCATCTCCGGCGCGCGCGTGCGCAGGGACGCGGTGTGGATCGGCAACGCGCGGCCGCCGGCGGACTCGACCGCGTCGGCAAGAGCGTGCACGAAACCGGTGTTCCCGGACAGGTGGTGCGCGCGGTAGTACAGGATCCCGATGACCGGTCCATCACCCGCCGGAGCCGGTCGCGAAAGCACGCCCCACGAGGGCAATTCGGCGGGCGGTTCGAAGCCTTCGCCGGTGAGCAGCAGGGTGTCGGACAGGAACCGGTGCAGCTGCGTGAGGTTTTCCGGACCGCCCTGCGCGAGGTACAGATGCGCTTGCGCGGCGATCCCGGCCGGGGTGGTGGAGAGCTTCATCAGCTCCGCGTCCGGCGTCTGCTCGCCGCCGAGCACGATCACGTGCGCGCCGGACGCGCGCAGCGTGTCCAGTCCTTCTTGCCAGGTCCGCGGCGTGCCGAGAATCCGGACGACGACGATCGACGCGCCTTCCAGCAGCCCGGGGAGATCCTGCAGCGGGAGCCGGGAGGGGTTGCCGAGGCGGTAGTCCGCGCCGCTGGCCCGGGCGCTGAGCAGGTCGGTGTCCGAAGTGGACAGCAGCAGGATCACGGCGTTCCTCACTCGGGGTGTCCGCGCCCCGGGTCGTCGGGCACGCCGGCGGGAGTTCCTGGCTCCCGGCGGCCGCGGGGCCGCCGGTCACAGTGGCGGGACCGCCCCGGATTTCCACCGGGTTCCTCCGCGTGCCGACGCGTGTGCGCTCTTACTCTCGCGGGGCGCACCGGCGCCGTCAAGGTGAGCAGACCCTCACGAGACCCGCGGCCGGCTTTCGTCCCCGATCCGCGGGAAGGGCTCGGTGGAGAAGAGCACCTCCACCGCGACCTCGAAGAACTCCGCGATCCGCAACGCCAGGAAAAGGCTCGGGCTGTACTCGCCGCGCTCCAGGTACCCGATGGTCTGGTAGTGCACGCCGAGCGCGTCCGCGAGCTGCCGCCGCGAGATGCCGCGTTCGGCGCGCAGCACCGCGATGCGGTTGTAGACGTTCTCGCTCACCGCGCCTCACACACGCTGAAGTGCCCTTTCCCGTCGAGCCGCCACCGACGACCCCGATTCGCGCCGGGCCATCCGCTTCAGCAGGATCGGGGCCAGCACCAATCCGATCACGGCCCACGCGAGCAGCACGCCGAGGGTCGCCCACGGCCGCCAGGACTGCCCGATCTCGACGACGACCGCCTGGTCCGGCAGCAGCGCCGAGCGCATGCCGAGGCCGAGCCAGTACATCGGGAACACCTGCGCGACGTCCTGCAGCCAGACCGGCAGCGCGGTGATCGGGTAGAAGATCCCGGAGATCGCGCCGAGCCCGAGCATCGGCAGCATGACCAGGGCCAGCATCCGCGAGTCCTGGATCAGCGAGCCGATCGCCGCGCCGATCGGCATGGTCGCGACCAGCCCGACGGCGAGCACCCACAGCAGGTTCAGGATCGAGAAGAACCCGTCCGGGGCGAGCCCGTCGAACAGGAACAGCGACGGCACCAGCATCGCGACGATGCTCGCGACCTGCACCAGCGAGAACGTCGTGACCTTGCCGATGAGATAGCCGAACATCCCGTTCGGCGTCGCTTTCGCCCGCAGCAGCGTGCCGTCCTCGCGGTCGACGATCAGCGCACTGGCGACGCTGGACAGGCCGTTGAACACGATGCCCGCGCCGATCACGCTCGGCACCGTCGCGGTGCCCAGCGAGAACGAGGTGCCCGGCAGCTGCGCGCCGCGCATGAAGAACAGCGTCCCGAAGATCATCGCCAGCCAGACGAGCTGGCCGATCAGGTCCTCGCGGTTCGTCCACTGCTGGCGGAATTCGATGAACCCGCGGCGGAGCCCCACCCGCGCCGCGGTCCGCTGCGCCGTCGCCGTCATCGCGCACCTGCCGAGGTCAGCCCGGTCTCCGCGCGCTGCACGAGCGTCAGGTAGGTCTCCTCCAGCGACGCGCGCCGGACCTCCAGGTCGGCGACCGCTTCGCCGTGCTGCTTGAACAGTTCGTACACGTACTTCGTCGCTTCCGTGGTCGAGTGCACGAACCGCTGTCCGTCGAGCGTCCAGCGCACCTCGGCCTCGCCCGCGATCTGGCGGCTGAGCTGGTCCGGCGAACCGTCGGCGACGATGTGGCCGCCGCTCAGGATCAGGATCCGGTCGGCGAGCTTTTCGGCCTCGTCGAGGTCGTGCGTGGTGAGCAGGATCGTGGTGGCGTCGTCGGCGAGCCGGTGCACGAGTTCGTGGAAATCGCGCCGCGCCTGCGGGTCGAACCCGGCGGTGGGCTCGTCGAGGAACAGCAGTTCGGGACGGCCGACGATGCCGATCGCCACGTCCAGCCTGCGCCGCTGCCCGCCGGACAGCATCCGGATCTTCTTGCTCGCGTGCTCGGCGAGCCCGACCGCCTCGATCAGCTCGTCGGTGTCCCACGGGCGGCGGATCCGGTCGGTGGAATACGGCGCGTAGTACGACCCGAGCAGGTCGAGCAGCTCGCGCACGCGCCATTTGCCGTGGTCGCGCCAGGACTGGAGGACGACCCCCAGCCGCGCCCTCCAATCCTCGCCCCCGCGCGCCGGGTCGGTGCCCAGCACGGACACCTCGCCCGCGGACCGCATGCGGAACCCCTCGAGGATTTCGATCGTCGTGGTCTTGCCCGCGCCGTTCGGCCCGAGCAGGCACAGCACCTCGCCGCGGTGCGCGGTGAACGACGTGCCGTGCAGCACGTCGTTCGCGCCGTAGCGCATGCGTAAGCCTTCAACGCGGAGCACGGTGTCCGCTTGATCTCTCATTGGATGACCCCCATCCTGCCTGTGCGATGGAATGTAGCAGATGTACTACATCTGATCGCAAGCCTTTTAACTCGGCCGCGAGTTAAAGTGAGCGCCATGTCCAGCCCTGCCCGCGTGCGCGCCGACGCCTGCCCCGGAGTCTTCGCGACGCACGACGCGGCGGACGGGCCGCTCGCCAGGGTCCGGCTTCCCGGCGGCGTGGTGACCGCGGACCGGTTGCGGGCGTTGGCGGCCTGCGCGGAAGACCTCGGCGACGGCGATGTCCATCTGACCTCGCGGGCGAACGTCCAGCTGCGCGGCGTCCGTAGGCCGGGCTTGGCGGGACGGCTGTCCGAAGCCGGGTTGTTGCCGTCGACCAGTCACGAACGCGTACGGAACGTGCTGGCCTCGCCGTTGAGCGGGGTGCGCGGCGGGCTCGCGGACGTCCGGGGGCTTTCCGCGACGCTGGACCGCGCGTTGTGCGCGCGGCCGGAGCTCGCGGAGCTGCCGGGGCGGTTCCTGTTCGGTTTTGACGACGGCCGCGGCGACGTCGTGGGCACGGACGTGTGCTGGCGCGCGGTCGGTCCGACGACCGGTGCGGTGCTGCTGGCTGGAGCCGATTCCGGCTGGCTCGTGTCGCGCGACGAGGCGGTGTCCGCGCTGCTCACGGTGGCGGAAACGTTTGCGCGCACGCGAGGTTCGGCGTGGCGGATCGGGGAACTGGCCGATCCTTCGGCGTTGCTGCCGGACGGTCCGCGGGAAGTTCCGCAGGAGCGCCTGACACGAATCGACCCGACTGTGGGCCGGATCCGGCGCGACGACGGTGGCGAGGCGGTGGGTGTTGCGCCCCGCTTCGGCCAGCTGACCGCTGCCCAGTTGCGCACGCTCGCCGACTTCGGTGACGCCGTCGTCACGCCGTGGCGTTCGGTGCTGCTTCCCGGCGGCGCGGACGTCGAACGCCTGCACGCGGCGGGGCTGTCGACTGACCCGGCGACGGCGGAGCTTAGCGCCTGCATCGGCGCGCCGGGGTGTGCGAAGTCTCTCGCCGACGTCCGCGCCGACGCGGCGACACTGGTCGCGGACGGGGAACGGGTGCACGTTTCGGGCTGTGCACGGCGGTGCGGGCGGCCGTCCGGCGCCCACCGCGACGTTGTCGCCGAACCCGGCGGCTACCGTGTCGACGGACGCTGGACGACGGCGTCCGAGTTGGCGGATGCGTTGGCGAGAAAGGGACCTTCGTGATCGACTACCTGCGGGACGGGGCCGAGATCTACCGGCACTCGTTCGCCACGATCCGCGAAGAGGCGGATTTGGCGATCCTGCCCGACGACGTCGCCGGCGTCGCGGTGCGGATGATCCACTCCTGCGGCATGGTCGACCTGGTCGACGACCTGCGCTACTCGCTCGACGTGGTCGAGGCGGGCCGTGCCGCGCTGGAGGCGGGCGCGCCGATCCTGTGCGACGCGAAGATGATCGCCAGCGGCATCACGCGCAAACGGCTGCCCGCGGCGAACGACGTCGTGTGCACTTTGGACGACCCGAGCGTGCCCGGGCTCGCCGAACGGCTGGGCACCACGCGGTCGGCCGCCGCGCTGGAGCTGTGGCGCGACCGGCTGCCCGGTTCCGTGGTGGCCATCGGCAACGCGCCGACCGCACTGTTCCGGTTGCTGGAGCTGCTCGACGAGGGCGTCGGCGCACCGGCCGCGATCATCGGTGTGCCAGTCGGTTTCGTCGGTGCCGCTGAGTCCAAAGTGGAGCTGGCGAAGCGCGCGCCCGCGCCGTATCTGGTCGTGCACGGCCGTCGCGGCGGCAGTGCGATGGCCGTCGGCGCCGTGAACGCGATTGCGAGCGCGGTCGAATGACGGGGCGGCTGTACGGCGTCGGGCTCGGCCCCGGTGACCCGGAATTGATGACGGTCAAAGCGGCGCGGCTGATCGGCGAGGCGGACGTCATCGCCTACCACAGCGCACGGCACGGGCGCAGCATCGCGCGATCGGTGGCTGAGCCGTACCTGCGCGAGGGACAGCTGGAAGAGCGGCTGGTCTACCCGGTCACCACCGAGACCACCGACCATCCCGGCGGTTACGAGGGCGCGATCGCCGATTTCTACGAGCTGAGCGCGAAAAAACTCGCCGAGCACCTCGACGCCGGGCGCGACGTGGTGCTGCTGTGCGAGGGCGATCCGTTCTTCTACGGCTCCTACATGTACATGCACGAGCGGCTCGCCGGGCGGTTCGAGGCCGAGGTGGTGCCCGGCGTGACGTCGGTGAGCGCGGCGTCGTCGGTGCTCGGCCGTCCGCTGGTGCAGCGCGACGAAGTGCTCACCGTGTTGCCGGGAACGTTGCCAGCGCCCGAATTGGCACGGCGGCTGGCGGACACCGAAGCGGCGGCGGTGCTGAAGTTGGGCCGTACCTTCGGTTCTGTCCGGGAAGCGCTCGCGGAGGCGGGCAAGCTCGACGACGCCTGGTACGTCGAGCGCGCCACCTGGGGACAGCAGCGGGTGGAGCCGTTCGCGGACGTCGACCCGGATTCGGTGCCGTATTTTTCCTTGGCGCTGCTGCCCAGCCCGGCTTACCAGTCGCGTGTGGACGGTGAGCCCGCGGTTCCGGCGGTTCCGTCGGCCCCGGCGGAAGGCGGCGAGGTTGTGGTTGTCGGGCTCGGTCCGGCCGGGCCGGAATGGCTGACGCCGGAAGCGTCGGCGGAACTGGCGGCGGCGGACCACATCGTCGGTTACGGCCCTTATGTCGCGCGGGTTCCGCAGCGGGCGGGACAGCAGCGGCACGCGTCGGGGAACCGGGTCGAAGCGGACCGCGCGGTCGAGGCGTTGCAGCTGGCCGCGACCGGTGCGCGGGTGGCCGTGGTGTCGTCCGGGGACCCGGGTGTGTTCGCGATGGCTTCGGCGGTGCTGGAACAGGTTTCGGCCGGGAACGGCGCGGGCGCGCGGGTGCGGATCGTGCCCGGGGTGACGGCGGCGCAGGCGGCCGCGTCCCGGGTCGGCGCGCCGCTGGGACACGACTATTGCGTGCTGTCCCTTTCGGACCGGTTGAAGCCGTGGGAGATCATCGAGCGCCGGCTGGACGCTGCCGGTGCGGCGGATTTGGTGCTGGCGCTGTACAACCCGGCTTCGCGGACTCGGGTGGCGCAGCTGGCGAACGCGCGGGAAGTCCTGCTGCGGCACCGGGATCCGGGGACGCCGGTGGTGGTCGCCCGGGATGTCGGCGGGCCGGAGGAGGACGTCCGGGTCACGACCTTGGGCGAGCTGGATCCGTCTGCCGTGGACATGCGGTGCCTGCTCATCGTGGGTTCTTCGCGCACGGTGGTGGAGGAAGGGCCGGACGGGCGGGCGGTCGTGTGGACGCCGCGGAGTTATTCCTGAGGCGAGTCTCGTGAGCGGCGATGCGCGTTTTATAAGGGCTAGCCGGGGCCGTGGGCCGTGCCGCGGGGGTGGGTTTCGGTGGGGGGCGCG
>NZ_JBSHAM010000129.1:0-18357 GCF_053611505.1 Amycolatopsis sp. NPDC054798
GGCGATCACGGTTAGAACCGGGATCGCCACTCACGACCCCCGAACGCCAAAGGCCGCCGCGGGAACGGATCCCGCGGCGGCCTTCAGCTAACCGAGACTCAGTCGAACGCCTTGGCGATCAGCGCCTTCTGCTCGACGTCGTGCACCTTGGACGAACCGGCCGACGGGGCGGCCATCGGACGCCGCGCCACCACGTCGAGCCCGGTGAAGAACTCCGGGAACTTCCGCGGCAGGTTGAGGCCGAAGAACGGCCACGCGCCCTGGTTTTCCGGCTCCTCCTGGACCCAGGCGATCTGCTGGGCGTTCGAGTAGCGCTCCACCGCGGCCAGCAGCTTCTTCTTCGGCAGCGGGTAGTACTGCTCGATCCGCACGATCGCGACGTCGTCCGCACCGCGCTTCTCGCGCTCGGCCACCAGCTCCCAGTAGAGCTTGCCCGAGGTGAGCAGCACCTTGCGGATCTTCGCCGGGTCCTGCGTGGCGTCGTCGATCACCGACATGAACCGGCTCTGGCCGGTGAAGTCCTCGACCGACGAGGTCGCCGCCTTGTTCCGCAGCATCGACTTCGGTGTGAAGACGATCAGCGGACGCTGGATGCCGTCGAGGGCGTGGCGGCGCAGCAGGTGGAAGTAGTTCGCCGGGGTGGAGGGCACCGCGACGGTCATCGACGCTTCCGCGCACAGCGACAGGAACCGCTCGATCCGGCCGGACGTGTGGTCCGGGCCCTGGCCCTCGTGGCCGTGCGGCAGCAGCAGCACGACGTCCGAGCGCTGGCCCCACTTGGCCTCGCCGGAGGAGATGTACTCGTCGATCACGGTCTGCGCGCCGTTGACGAAGTCGCCGAACTGCGCTTCCCACATCACCAGCGCGTCCGAGTTCGCCACCGAGTAGCCGTACTCGAAACCGACGGCCGCGTACTCCGACAGCGCCGAGTCGTAGATCATCACGCGGCCCTGGCCGTCGGCCAGGTGCTGCAGCGGCGAGTACTCCTGGCCGTTCTTGCGGTCGATGAACACCGAGTGCCGCTGGGTGAAGGTGCCGCGCCGGGAGTCCTGGCCGGACAGCCGCACGAGACGGCCTTCCAGTGCCAGCGACCCGAACGCGAGCAGTTCGCCGAACGCCCAGTCGACGCCGCCCTCGCGGGACATCTTGTGGCGGCGCTCCATGACCGGCTTGACCCGCGGGTGCGGGGTGAAGCCCTCGGGCAGGTCGACGAACGCGTCGCCGATCTTCTCGACGACCTCGCGCGACACGGCGGTGGTGACCTTCGCCGGGATCTGCTGCTCGCCCTCGACCGACGGGCTCGCCTTCGCCGGGTGCTTCTCCAGTTCGCGCACCTCGTTGAAGACGTGCTCGAGCTGGCTGGAGAAGTCGCGCAGCGCGGCCTCGGCCTCTTCGACGGAGATGTCGCCCCGGCCGATCAGCGATTCGGTGTAGATCTTCCGGACCGAACGCTTCGTGTCGATGATGTCGTACATCGCCGGCTGCGTCATCGAGGGGTCGTCGCCCTCGTTGTGGCCGCGGCGGCGGTAGCAGATCAGGTCGATCACGACGTCCTTGTGGAACGCCTGGCGGTAGTCGACCGCCAGCTTCGCGACCCAGTGCGCGGCCTCGGGGTCGTCGCCGTTCACGTGGAAGACCGGCGCGCCGATCATCTTCGCGACGTCGGTGGCGTACTGGCTGGAGCGCGAGTGCTCCGGCGCGGTGGTGAAGCCGACCTGGTTGTTGACGACGACGTGCACGGTGCCGCCGGTGCGGTAGCCGCGCAGCAGCGCCAGGTTCAGGGTTTCGGCGACGACGCCCTGGCCCGCGAAGGCCGCGTCGCCGTGCATCAGGACCGGCAGCACGGTGTAGCCCTCGCCGCCCTTGTCGAGGACGTCCTGCTTGGCGCGGACGATGCCCTCGAGAACCGGGTCGACGGTCTCCAGGTGCGACGGGTTGGACGCCAGCGACACCCGGGTCTCCCCGTCGCCGAACATCCGGAAGTACTTGCCCTCGGCCCCGAGGTGGTACTTCACGTCGCCGGAGCCGTGCGCCTGGCCCGGGTCGAGGTTGCCCTCGAACTCCTGGAAGATCTGGCTGATCGGCTTGCCGACGATGTTCGCCAGCACGTTCAGGCGGCCGCGGTGCGGCATGCCGATGACGACCTCGTCCAGTTCGGCCTCGGCGGCCTTGTCGAGCACCGTGTCCAGCAGCGGGACCAGAGTCTCGCCGCCTTCCAGCGAGAACCGCCGCTGGCCGACGTACTTGGTCTGCAGGAAGGTCTCGAACGCCTCGGCGGCGTTGAGCTTCGACAGGATGTACTTCTGCACGGACGGTTCCGGCTTGCTGTGCCGGACCTCGACGCGCTCCTGGATCCAGCGCCGCTCCTCGGGGTCGAGGATGTGCGTGTACTCCACGCCGACCGTGCGGCAGTAGGAGTCGCGCAGCACGCCGAGGATGTCGCGCAGCTTCATCCGCTCGCGGCTGGAGAAGTCGCCGACGGCGAACTCGCGGTCGAGGTCCCACAGGGTGAGGCCGTGGCTGAGCACGTCGAGGTCGCGGTGGCTGCGCTGGCGGTAGTTCAGCGGGTCGGTGTCGGCCATCAGGTGGCCGCGCATCCGGAACGCCTCGATCAGCTCCATGACGCGCGCGGTCTTGTCGACCGGGCCGTCCGGGATGTCGGCGACCCAGCGGATCGGCTCGTACGGCAGCCGCAGGCTGGTGAAGACGTCGTCGTAGAAGCCGTCCTCGCCGAGCAGCAGCTCGTGGATCCGCTTGAGGAACTCGCCGGACTCCGCGCCCTGGATGATGCGGTGGTCGTAGGTCGAGGTCAGCGTCATGATCTTGCTGACGGCGAGGTCGACCAGGGTCTTCTCGCTGGTGCCCTCGAACGACGCCGGGTACTGCATCGCGCCGACGCCGATGATCGCGCCCTGGCCCGCCTGCAGCCGCGGCACCGAGTGGTTCGTGCCGATGCCGCCCGGGTTGGTCAGCGAGATGGTGGTGCCCGCGAAGTCGTCCGCGGTGAGCTTGTTCGTGCGGGCCTTCTTGACGATCTCCTCGTAGGCCTGCCAGAACTGCATGAAGGTCATGTTCTCGGTGGCCTTGATGGAGGCCACGACGAGAGTGCGGGAGTTGTCCTTGCCCTTCATGTCGATGGCAAGCCCGAAGTTCACGTGCTCCGGCGTGACCGCGAACGGTTTCCCGTCGATCAGCTGGTAGTGCCGGTTCATGTTCGGGAAGTCCTTCAGCGCCCGCACCATGGCGTAGCCGATGAGGTGCGTGAAGGAGATCTTGCCGCCGCGGGTGCGCTTGAGGTGGTTGTTGATGACGATGCGGTTGTCCGCCATCAGCTTCGCCGGGACCGCGCGCACGCTGGTCGCGGTCGGCACGGAAAGCGAGGCGTCCATGTTCTTGGCGATCGCCGCCGCGGCGCCGCGCAGCTGCTTGGTCTCCGGCTCGGCGTCCTTCGCCGGGGCGGAGGCGGCGGCGGGCGCGGAAGCCGCGGGCTTGGCGGCCGGGGCGGGCTTGGCCGGAGCCTTGGCTGCCGGGGCTGCCGGGGCTGCCGGGGCCGCCGGGGCGGGAGCAGGCTTGGCGGCCGGAGCCGCCGGAGCCTTCGCGGCCGGGGCCGGCGCGGGCTTGGCGGCGGGGGCGGTCTTGGCTTCCCCGTTTCCGTCCGCCGAGGCGTTGCCGCCCGGAGTGGGCTTGTAGTCGGCGAAGAAATCGTGCCAGGCGGTGTCTACCGACTGGGGGTCCGCGAGAAACCGCTCGTACATTTCTTCGACGAGCCACTCATTGGCACCGAACTGCGATGCGGGACTGCTGCTGGCCACGGCTGGCTCTCGCCTCTATCCATTCTCGATCCGATATCACAAGCATCTGCTGACCGCCAGGCTAGTCCCCTGCCGGTGGCCCGAAACACGCCACCTGGACGCTCGTGAGACAGGTCATTGTCTGGATCGGTTGAGAGGCCCAGCCTGACAGACAGCACGGCCCACCGTACGCGTCGCAAGGGCCGTTTGCCGTCACCTGCGCCGTTTCGGAGTGATCCCGGCCACAGCCCTTGCCCGCGTCGGGGTCCCGGTCAGCTCGCCGCGGCGGGCAGCGAGCGCACCGGCGCTGGTCCGAACCACGCGCGCAGGGCCTCGCGCAGGTCGGCCGGGTCGGTGTCGGGGCTCTCGGCCAGCCAGGCGACGTGCCCGTCCGGGCGGAGCAGGAAGGCGGCGGGGACGTCGCTGGTGCACGGGGAGCCGGTGACGAGGTCGATCCGGTCGAGCCACGGCGCGGCGGTGCGGGCCACGGCGGGGCCGTCGGTGAGGTCGACCAGCACGCCGCGGCCGGAGTGCAGCAGTTTCATCGTGGTCGTGGCGGCGCCGTCCACGACGATCGACCACTCCGGCACCCGCGTCCCGGCCAGCGGGTGGTCCGAGGCGGGCTGGGTCGGGTAGCGGACGTCGAGCGCGGTGATCATCTCCGCGAGGTAGCGGTTGACCTCGTCGAACTCCATCAGCGTCCCGAACAGCTCGCGCAGCGGGCCGATCTCCGGGCGCGGGTCCATCAGCGCCAGCTGGGCCTGGGTGTTGAAGCAGACGCGCGCGCCGACCGGATGGCGTTCGTCGTGGTAGGTGTCGAGCAGCTCGTCCGGGCTGCCGTTGACGACCGCGGCGAGTTTCCAGCCGAGGTTCACCACGTCCTGGATGCCGGTGTTGAGGCCCTGTCCGCCCGCCGGGAAGTGCACGTGCGCCGCGTCGCCGGCGAGCATGACCCGGCCCTTGCGGTACTGCGCGGCCTGCCGGGTCGCGTCGCCGAAACGCGACAGCCACACCGGGTCGCGCATCGGGAGTTCCTGGTCGGTGACCCGTTTGACCGAGGCGGCGAGCTCTTCCAGCTCGACCGGGTCGTCGCGGTGCGCGGTCGGCGGGCGGAACTCGACCGACACGACGCGGTAGAGGTCGCCGCCGAGCGGGACGGTGCCGAACACGCCGCCCTTGCAGCGGGCCAGGTGCGGGCCGTCGGGCACCTGGTCGAGGTGGACGTCGGCGAGCATCGCGTCGATGTTGGAGGCGGTGCCGGGGAAATCGATGCCGGCCAGCTTGCGGACCAGGCTGCTGCCGCCGTCGCAGCCGACGAGGTAGCGGGAGCGGATCCGGTACTCGCCGTCCGGGCCGGTCACGGTCGCGACCACCGCGTCGGCTCCGTTCTCCAGTTCGGTGAGCCGGTGCCCGCGGCGGATCTCGACGTTCAGTTCCCGCGCGCGCTCTTCGAGGATCGCCTCGGTGCGCGACTGCGGGACCATCAGCGCGTAGGTGTGCCGTCCGTTGAGCTTGCTGAGGTCGAGCAGCCGCATGCCGGCGAAGTGCCCCTTCGGCCACACCGGCGCGCCTTCGCTGAAGCGCGGCAGCAGGCCGCGCTGGTCGAGCACCTCGACGGTCCGCGAGTGCAGGCCGAGGGCCCGGGACTGCCCGCTCGGCTCGGCGAGCCGCTCCAGCACCAGCACCCGGCCCGGCCGCAGCCCGAGTTCGCTCGCGAGCATCAGCCCCACCGGGCCGCCGCCCACGATCACCACGTCGTATTCGACATCCATGCCGGTGCTCCCCATGTGTCCATGCCTGTGTCAGTCCGGTCAAGCCTCCAGTACCGCGCCGGTGCGCGGCCAGACGCGCTGTGCTGGGGATTCAGCACTCGCCGAGCGGTCTTGGACGTGCTCGCGGCGGGCCTGAGGCGGGCGTCGGCGGAGGTCGAGAGCGTGTTGAGGGGCCTTCGAGACCCGGCCGGGAGCATCGCCGCGAACGAGGGTTTCCGCGGCGGTCCTGCCCGCGGACCATTGAAACGGAAGGCAGGTACGACCCGGGATGACTGCCCACACCACCGTGGACGCGCAGGCGATCGCCCGCCTCAACATGCTGTTCACCCAGTCGAAGATCCTGCACAGCGCGGTCGAGCTGGGAGTGTTCGAACTGCTGGCCGCGGGCCCGCGGACGCTCGAGGAGATCCGGCGGGAGCTCGGGCTGCACGAACGGTTCACCGGCGATTTCCTGCACGCGCTCGCCGCGCTCGGCCTTTTGGAACGCGAAGGCGAGAAGTTCAGCAACGCTCCGGCGGCCGCGGAGGTGCTGGTGCCGGGCGCTCCCGGCGGCGGCTACCTCGGCGCGCGGGTCCGCACGACCGCGCAGCGGCACTACGCGATGTGGGGCAAGTTGTCCGAGGCGTTGCGCGACGGCGAGCCCAAGGCGGACATCGGCGGGCACGGCGCGTTCGCCAAGCTGTACGAGGATCCGGTGCGCGCCAAGGCTTTCCTGGTGCACATGGACGCGAACAACGCACTGGTCGCGCCGCAGCTGGCCGAGCACGTGGACTGGTCCGAGTACAAGAGCTTCGTCGACGTCGGCGGTGCCCGGGGCAACGTCGCGGCGCAGTTGTGCCTCGCGCACCCGCATCTGCACGGCGGCGTGTTCGAGCTGCCGCCGATCGAACCGCACTTCGACGAACTGATGGCGGAGCTGGGCGTCGCGGACCGGGTCACGTTCCACGCCGGCGACTTCTTCGAGACGCCGCTGCCGGAGACCGACGTGGTCGTGTTCGGCCACGTGCTGCACGACTGGGACCCGCAGCGCCGGGTGGAACTGCTGGTGCGCGCCAAGAACGCGATTCCGAGGGGGGGCGCGGTCGTGGTGTACGACCAGATCCTCGACGCCGAGAACCCGGACCTGCGCAGCCTGATCGGCAGCATCAACGTCGGGCTGATCACCGACGGCGGTTCCGAGTACACCGTGCCGCAGCTGCGCGGGTGGCTGGACGAAGCCGGGCTGGAGTTCCGCGCCGCCACTACCCTGCCGAAAGGCAACGACACCGTCGTGGTCGCGGTGAAACCGTGAGCGAGCGGCCACAGGCGCTGGTGGTCGGAGCCGGGCCGGTCGGGCTGACCGCAGCGCACGAGCTGGCCCGGCGCGGGGTGCGGGTGCGGATCGTGGACCGGGCCGCCGGGCCAGCGGTCACGAGCCGGGCGCTGGCCACGCATCCGCGTTCGCTGGAGATCTACGACCAGATGGGCGTGCTCGACGACCTGCTGCCGCGCGGGCAGCAGGTGCGCGCGTTCACGATTCACATGCGCGGCAAGCGAATGGTCGGTCTCCGGGCGGACTACTCGCGGCTGCCGACGCGGCTGCCGTTCACGTTGATGGTCGACCAGGTCATCACCGAGGAGGTGCTGCGGACGGCGCTGGCCAAACAGGGCGTCGAGGTCGAATGGGGCGTCGGGCTGGCCGACTTCGCCGACACCGGGGACGGCGTCCAGGTCCGGCTCGAACGCGACGGAGAGGTCGAGGAGACCTCGGCGGACTGGCTGGTCGGCTGCGACGGCGGGCACAGCGCGGTGCGCAAGAAACTGGGACTGAAGCTCGAAGGCGACTCGTCGGAGACCTGGCTGATCGCCGACGCGCAGGCGGACACCGCGTTGCCGCGCGACAGCATCCATCTGATCCGGACTCCGGGCGGTTCGGTGATGATGGTGCCGTTCCCGGACGAGGGAAAGTGGCGGCTGCTCGACACTCGAGACGTCGCCTACTCCGGGTCCGGCGACGACGCGTTGGTAGCGCGCCGGTTCTCGGAGAAGGTGTCCGCCGCGACCGGGGTGCCGACCGTGGTGTCTCCGCCGACGTGGGTTTCGGTGTTCTCCATCCAGCAGCGGATGGTGCCGACGATGCGGTCCGGCCGCTGCCTGGTCGCCGGCGACGCCGCGCACGTGCACAGCCCGGCGTCCGGTCAGGGCATGAACACCGGCGTGCAGGACGCGTACAACCTCGCGTGGAAGCTGGCGATGGTCATCGACGGGCACGCCGACGAGCAGCTGCTCGACAGCTACTCGCGCGAGCGGGTGCCGGTGGGCGCGGAGCTGCTGCGCACCACGAAGAAGGCGACCTTCCTGGTGCAGCTGAAAAATCCGTACGTCGCGGCGATCCTGCCGGTGGCGTTCGGGGTGATGCGCAATGTTTCGGCGCTGCGCGGCAAGCTGGAACGCAAGATCATGGGCGGGATGTCCGCTCTGGGACTGTCCTATGGGGACGGTCCCGTCGCGGCCGGGCCTGGACCGCGGCCGGGCGAACGACTGTCGGTTGTCGCCGGTGCGGACGCGGAAACCCCGGCGTGGCAAGCATTGCTGGCGCAGTTGCGCGAACCGGGCTGGACGCTGGTGCTCGGCCCGGACGCGGAGCGGGACGGCCTGCCCTCGGTGGGCGGCTGGCTCGTGCCGCAGGTGGCGGGCCCGGCCGGTGATCTGCCGGACGGCGACGGCGCGTTGCGGCGGGCGCTCGGCCTTTCGGCGACGGGCTGGATCCTGACGCGTCCGGACGGCTACGTGGCCGACCGCGGCGACCGGATGTCCGCCGCTGCGGTGCGGGCTGTGCTGCGGCACGCGCACATTTCTGTCTAAGAGCGGGATCTGCGCGGGCCCGGGCGGCTCCGCTCGTGCGGAAGTCCGTGAGGGGAACCCTGAGGGAATCAGATTCCCTCAGGGTTCCCCTCACGGACCTTCGCGTCGCGCAACCACTACTGAGAGAACATCGAGGAGCGAAGGTGGATCTGGGGCTGACCGGCAAAGTCGTGCTGGTGACCGGCGGCAGCGGCGGGATCGGGGCCGAACTCGCGCGCACGTTCGCCGCGGAAGGGGCCAAGGTCGCGGTGACCTACCGGGCCAACCGCGAAGCGGCCGAGGAGGTCGCGCGCGAATGCGGTCCGGACCGCGGCCTCGCCGTGCACTACGACCTGGCCGATCTGGCCAGTGTGGACGCGGCGGTCGAGCAGGTGGAGCGGCACTGGGGCGCGGTGGACGTGCTGGTCGCGAATGCGATCAGCCCGGGCGCACTGCGCAAGCCGGGGAAATTGTTCGAAGAACTCCCTACGGAGGATTGCGTTTCGTTCATCAATGTGAATATCGCGCCGGTTCTGCACACCGTGGCGAAGGTGTTGCCCGGTATGCGTGCGAAGAAATGGGGACGGATCGCATTTATTTCGTCGCGCGCGGCGACGGCGGGCAAGCCGGGCCGGGAGGCATATGGTGCGGTGAAGTCCGCATTGCACGGTTTCGCCACCAGCCTCGCCTGGGACGTCGGCCGCGACGGGGTGCTGGTCAACACCATTCTTCCTGGCCTGACCGTCACTCCCCGTGTTGCGGAACAGGTTCCGCCGGAGATGCTGGAGCGCGAGCGAGCCATCACGCCCAGTGGCCGATTGAGCTGTCCGGGTGATGTCGCACAACTGGCAGTGTTCCTGTGTTCGGCTGCCAACGGCAATACGAACGGGCAGTTCGCAGAAGTATCAGGCGGACGTTAAGTTTTTCAGGCCCGGGATCAGGAAGCCGTTTCTCTGCTAGCGTCGCTGGCGTCTCACTGGGGGAAAGCGAAGCACGCGGGGCAGCTGCCTGGCGTGCTGTTTCGGCACGTATCTGGGGGTCGGATGCAGATCGCAATATTGGGACCGCTGGCCGTATGCGCGGACGGAGTGGGCAAGACGCCGTCCGCGCCCAAGCTCCGCACGGTGCTGGCCATGCTCGCGCTGAACGCCAACCGGGCAGTGCACTTCGAGCAGTTCGTCGAGGAGCTGTGGGAGAACAACCCGCCGGCGAGCGCGGCCACGACGTTGCAGACCTACGTCTATCAGCTGCGCAAATCGCTGCGGCTGGCCGGCTCGGCGGAGGCGGGCGCGACAGTGCTGCTGACCCGCCCGCACGGCTACGAACTGCAGGTGCCGCGGACGGACGTGGTCGACGCGGTGCGCTTCTCGGCGCTGCTCGACCAGGCTCGCGACCGGCACGACGCGGGCGATCTCGAAGCGTGCGCCGAACTGGCCAGGCAGGCGCTCGCACTGTGGCGCGGGGCCGCGCTTTCCGATCTTCCGCTGGGTCCGGCTCTCGCCGCGCGGGCGACCCAGCTGGAGGAGAGCCGAAAAGCGGCGCTGGACCTGCGGTTCGAGGCCGAGCTGGCGCTGGGAAGGCACCGCCGGGTGGTGGACGAACTCGCCGGGGTGGTCAAGGCGAATCCGACGCACGAGGCGTACTCGGCGAAGCTGATGGTCGCGCTCTACCGCTGCGGCCGCCGGGTCGAGGCGCTCGATGTCTACCACCGGGTGCGCAGCGATTTCATCGCGCAGCTGGGGATCGAGCCGTCGGCGACGCTGCGCTCGGTGCACCAGCAGATCCTGGTGGACGATCCCGCGCTGACCCTTCCGGCCCAGCGCGGCGGCGGCGTGAGTGGCGGTGTGAGTGAAGCCACAACTGGTCTAGACAACGGGCAAATCGTCCAGATCGGGCAAAACGAGCGTGCTGCGGAAGCAGTCGTCCGGAGTATCGACGACAACGGGACTGTGACTGAGAGCAGCGTCGTCGAAGTGGTTTCCGTCGTGCGCGCGGATGCGGAGGGTGATCTGGTCCCGCTGCGGCCCACCGCGCCGGAGGTGTTCGGGCCGAACCACCTTCCGTCCGACGTGACCGATTTCGTCGGCCGGGACGAGGAGATCCGCGAACTGGTGCGGCGGTGTTCCGCGGCGCGCACCAAACTCACCGGCGGCAGCGCCGTCGTGGAGATCACCGGCGGGCCGGGCGCGGGCAAGACCTCGCTGCTCGTGCATGTCGCGCACCGAGTCCGCGCGACGTTCCCGGACGGGCAGATTTTCGTGCCGTTGTCCCCGGTGCATCGCGGCGAGGAGACGATGGCCGACGTGCTCGCCGGCTGCCTGCGCGCGTGCGGCGTTCCGCTGTCGCCCGCGCCGTCGATGTCCGAACTGGTGAACGTCTACCGCGACTACACCGCGACCCGGCGGCTGCTGGTCGTCGTGGACGACGCCGCCCGGTCGGCCGAAGTGGATCTGTTGCGCCCCAGCGGTTCTGGCAGTCTGCTGCTGGTCGCGAGCAGGCGGCGGCTGTATCTGCGCGGCGTCGTCGCCCCGGTGCATCTGCCGCCGCTGACGGTCAACGAGTCGCTGGAGCTGCTCGGGCAGTTCATCGGGCGGCGGCGGATGCTGGAAGACCTCGACTGCGCCAGCGCGCTGGTGCGGATGTGCGGCCGGTTGCCGCTGGCGGTCGCGGCGGTCGGCGGGTATCTCGCCTACCGGCCGGCCTGGTCGCTGCGCCGGATGCACGACCGGCTGTCCCGCGATCCCGGTGCGGTGCTTCGGTTGCCGTGCGGGGAAGGCACAGTCGACGCGAGCGTCCGGGCGAGCTACCGGACGCTGTGCGGACCGGCGAAGGAAGCCTTCCGGCGGCTGGCGAGCCTCGACGAGTTCACCGTCCCGGACGCGGTCAAGATCCTTGGCAGGCCGGGAGAACTGGTTCGCGAAGTGCTCGAGGACCTCGAATCCGCCGGGCTGGCCGAGGAAATCGGCGAACGCGGCGGATCGGGACCGCACCGGTACCGCGACGCGGAGTCCAATGTAGACGTTCTGCGGCCGTCCACCTCGGACGCGGTCTATTGCGTTCCGCGGCTTCCGTCGTTCGCGGGCCGCCTGCTGGCAAGGGAAGCCGAGCCCGCGGCGCGCGAGGCCGTGGTCGCCACCGGCTGAGGACGGGCGGGGTCGAGCCGCTGTCGCTCCGGTCGAATCCGGCTGGAGCGGGTTCGACCCCGTTTCGATCCGTCTTGGACACCCCGGGCCCAGACTCGATGACAGCGACGTCGGGCGCTCGGAGCGCGAAGGGCAGGTGCAGACGGAGTGAGTACGAGTGCAGGGCACCCCGGGGCAGCGGGAGTGCCGGCGCGGCACGGCAGCGGAGGTCCGCGCCGGGCAGTGATCACCGGGATAGGTGTTGTCGCGCCGGGGAAACCCGGACGCGAACCGTTCTGGGACATGGTGTCAGGCGGGCGGACGGCCACCCGGCCGGTGTCGTTCTTCGACGCCTCCCAGTTCCGCTCGCGCATCGCGGCCGAATGCGATTTCGACCCGGCCGCGGCCGGGCTCGGCCCGCAGCAGGTGCGGCGGATGGACCGGGTCTCGCAGTTCGCGGTGGTGTGCACGCGGGAGGCGCTGGCCGACGCGGGGCTCACTCCGTCCGATGTGGACCCGTACCGGACCGGGGTGTCGATCGGCAGCGCGGTCGGGGCCACGATGAGCCTCGAACGCGAGTACGTCGTGGTGAGCGACGGCGGGAAGAAGTGGGAGGTCGACGCCGAGTACGCGGTGCCGCATCTGTTCGACCAGTTCGTGCCGAGTTCGATGGCCAAGGAAGTGGCCTGGGAAGCGGGCGCGGAAGGTTCGGTGCAGGTCATCTCGACCGGGTGCACGTCCGGATTGGACTCGGTGGGACACGCTCGGGACCTGATCGCCGAAGGCAGCGCGGACATCGTCCTCGCGGGCGGCTCGGACGCACCGATCTCGCCGATCACCGTGGCGTGCTTCGACGCGATCAAGGCGACTTCGCCGCGCAATGACGAGGCGGCGACGGCGTCACGGCCGTTCGACAACACGCGAAACGGGTTCGTGCTCGGCGAGGGCGCGGCGGTGTTCGTGGTGGAGGAGCTGGGCCGGGCGCTCGCCCGCGGGGCCCGGATCTACGGCGAGATCGCCGGTTTCGCCACGCGGTGCAACGCCTACCACATGACCGGCCTGCGTGCGGACGGCGTGGAAATGACCGAAGCGATCCGGCAGGCGATGGGCCAGGCGCGGGTGACGCCGGAGTCGATCGGCTACGTCAACGCGCACGGCTCGGGCACGAAGCAGAACGACCGGCACGAGACGCAGGCGTTCAAGAATTCGCTGGGAGAACACGCTTATCGCGTCCCGGTCAGCTCGATCAAATCGATGGTCGGGCATTCGCTGGGCGCGATCGGCTCGATCGAGATCGCCGCCAGCCTGCTCGCCATGCGCGACGGGCTGTTGCCGCCCACGGCCAACCTCACCGAACCGGACCCGGAGCTGGACTTGGACTACATTCCTTTGGTGGCAAGAGAAGCCGCGGTGGACACGGTGCTCACGGTCGGCAGCGGGTTCGGCGGTTTCCAGAGCGCCATGGTGCTCACCAGCAACGTGGGCGGTCCGGCATGAGCGCGGTGATCACCGGGCTCGGCGTGCTCGCGCCGACCGGAAGCGGGGTCAAGCAGTTCTGGGAGGCGACGCTCGAAGGGGCCTGCGGAATCGGTCCGGTGACCCGGTTCGACGCTTCGAGCTACCCGAGCACGCTCGCCGGCGAGGTCGCCGGGTTCAGCGCGAAGGGCATCCTGCCCAGCCGGTTGCTGCCGCAGACCGACCATTCCACTCGAATGTCGCTCGTGGGCGCGGAATGGGCGCTGGCCGACGCCGGGGTCGACCCGGAGGCGCACGACGGATTCGACCTCGCGGTGATCACCGCGAGTTCGGCCGGCGGTTACGAGTTCGGTCAGCGGGAACTGCAGAACATGTGGAGCAAAGGCGGCAAGTACGTCAGCGCGTACCAGTCGTTCGCGTGGTTCTACGCGGTCAACACCGGGCAGATTTCCATCCGGCACGGCATGCGCGGGCCGGGCGCGGTGGTGGTGTCCGAACAGGCCGGCGGGCTGGACGCGATCGGAAAGGCCCGGCGCGCGGTGCGTTCCGGGACCGCGGTCGCGTTGACCGGCGGCATCGACAGCGCGCTGTGCCCGTGGGGCTGGGCGGCGATGCTGACGTCCGGCCGGCTCAGCAAGAGCAGCGAACCGGCGAAGGCTTATCTGCCGTTCGATCAGTCCGCCGCCGGGTACGTGCCCGGCGAGGGCGGTGCGGTGCTCGTGCTGGAACCGGCGGAGTCGTCACGGGACCGGCAGCCGCCGTACGCCGAGATTGCCGGGTATTCGTCCACATTCGACCCGAAACCGGGCAGCGGTCGTCCGCCGGGATTGCGCCGGGCGATCGAACTCGCCCTGACGGACGCGGGCATTTCCGCCGCCGAGGTTGACGTCGTTTTTGCCGACGCGGCCGGTGATCCGGCGCTCGATCGCGAGGAAGCCGAAGCGATCTCCGCGGTGTTCGGCGAACGCGGTGTCCCGGTCACCGCGCCAAAGGCCGGCGTCGGCCGGTTGTCCGCGGGCGGTGCCGCGCTGGACGTCGCGTGCGCGGCGCTGGCGATCCGGCACGACGTGGTGCCGCCGACGCCGAACGTCTCGAATCCGCTGCCGGAGCACAAGATTGACCTGGTGACCGGGGCCGCACGGGAAACGCCGGTGCGGGCGGCGGTCGTCCTCGCCCGCGGCATCGGCGGGCACAACGCCGCGCTGGTACTGCGCGGAGTGTGAGGAACACGTTTTCAAGATCACCCGAACGGCCGAACCGCAAAGCCTTATCCAGCAAGAAGAACCCACCGAAAGCCGTTTTTGCGCGGCAGGAGGAGTAGTCATGCGCGAGCTGACCTACGAAGATCTGATGGAGATCGTCCGCCGGTGCGCCGGAGAGAGCGACGAAATGGCACAAACCACCGACGCGCGCGACATTCCGTTCGCCGAATTGGGCTATGACTCGCTCGCACTGATGGAGACCGCGAGTATGCTCCAGCGCGACTACGGAGTCGAGCTGCCCGACGAAACGGTGGTCGACATCGACACGCCGCGCGCGCTGGTCGAACTGGTGAACAGCAGGCTCGGTTCCGCGGTGTAAGGGGAATTCCGCCAAAGCCTTCCGAAGGAGGACAGGTGTCCGAGCCTGCCCTGAACCCGCGCCGCTGGGCGATCCTCGCGGTGCTGCTGACGTCCTTTTTGCTCACCGTGCTGGACGCGACGATCGTGACGGTCGCCTTCCGCGCGCTCGCCGATCCGGTCCACGGGCTCGGCGCGTCCGCGGACCAGCTGCAGTGGGTGGTCAACGGGTTCACGCTCGTCTACGCCGGTTTGCTGCTGGCGTGGGGCGTGCTGGGGGACCGGCTCGGACACCGGAAGGTGCTCCTGATCGGGCTCGTGGTGTTCGGCGTCTCCAGCGTGCTGGCGGCGTTCGCGCACTCGCCCGGCGAACTGGTGCTGTGGCGCGTCGTGATGGGCGCGGGCGGCGCGGCGATCCCGCCGACCACGCTCGCGACCATCTCGCACGTCTTCGGCGACAAGGAACGCCCGCGCGCCATCGGGTACTGGGTGTCCGCCGCCGGCATCGCGGCCGTGATCGCCCCGGTGCTCGGCGGCGTGCTCATCCAGTTCGCTTGGTGGGGCTCGATTTTCCTGGTGAACGGCCCGATCGTGCTGGCCGCGATCGTGCTGACCGTGCTGATGGTCCCGGAGTCCACCTCGACCGCGCGCAAGCTCGACGTGCCCGGCGTGGTGCTGTCGGTCGCGTGGAGCACCGCGCTGGTGTACGGCATCATCCAGGCGGGCAACCTCGCCACGGTCGCCGATCCGCGGGTGTATGTCCCGCTGGTGCTCGGTGTGGTGCTGCTGGTCGCGTTCATCCTGGTGGAACTGCGATCCTCGGCCCCCGCGCTGGATCTGCGCCTGGTGTCGGACCGGCGGGTCGCCGGTGCGACCAGTGCGGTGACGCTGGCGTTCTTCGTGAACTTCGGCGTGCCGTTCTTCCTGATCTTCTACTTGCAGAGCGTACTCGGCGTCAGCCCGCTGATGACCGGCTTGGCGATTCTTCCGCTGGCACTGGCCCTCGCGGTGTTCTCGCCGCGCTCGGCGGCGCTGTCGGCGAAGTTCGGGGCCAAGAACGTGCTCGTCGGCGGTTTGCTGCTGCTGGCCGTCGGCGTCGCGATTTTCGCGCTGCTGGACCAGAACAGCCCGCTGTGGCCGGTGTTCGTCGCCGACTTCCTGGTCGGCTTGGCGATGGCCCACGTGATGCCGCCCGCGACCACCACGATCATGTCGGCGGTGCCGCGCGAGCGCGCGGGCGTCGGGTCGGCGCTGACGAACATGGGCCGCAGCATCGGCGGCGCGATCGGCATCGCGGTGCTGGGTTCGCTGCTGACTGTCGTGTACCGCAACGGGGTCGACCCCGCGTTGTCGGTGCTGCCCGAGCAATCCCGCTTCGCGGCGGGCGACTCGATCGAAGCGACGAAGGCCGCCGCGGCGACCCTGGGCGGCAACCAGGGTGCTGACTTGTTCACCGCCGGCGCGGACGCGTTCTCGGTCGCGATGCGCACGACAGCCCTTACCGCTGCTGGTGCCGCGGTGCTGGCGGCGATCGTGGTTCTGGTAGTGGTGCCGGCCCGGGAACGGCGGACGGCTGAGGTTTCCTGACGCGTTCCCGGGCCTTCGGCCTTCAGCCTCGGCGGGTGGCGGAGATCAGCGAGAACTCCTGCGGCAGCGGAGTGATCGCGTCCAGCGCGAATCCGGCTTCCTCAAGCAGCCGGGTCACTTCCGCGCTGGAACGGATCCCGCCCCCGCCGAAGAGCACGTACATCAGGGTGTCGTGGGACAGCAGCAACGCGTTGTCCACGCCCGGCCCGGACACTCGCTCCACCAGCAACAGCCGCGCACCCGGTGCGGCCGCGGCGGCGCAGTTCGCCAGTATCCGGGCGCAATCCTCGTCCGGCCAGTTCACCAGCACCCGGGCGAGCAGGTAGACGTCGCCGCCTTCGGGAACGGACTTCAGGAAGTCCCCGGACGCCACCTCGCAGCGTTCCGCCACGCCAGCGTCCGAGATGGCCTTTTTCGCGGTCTCCGCGGACTGTTCGGCGTCGTAGACCGTTCCGCGCAACCGCGGGTGCGCCGCGAGCAGCCGGACCGCCAGCTCTCCACTGCCACCGCCGACGTCGACAAATCGCTCATGTGCGCCGAAATCGTAGGCGCTAGGGACCGCGTCGAACAACGTGGTGTTGCCCGCCATTGCGCGGTCGAACAATTTTCCGCGTTCGGGGTTTGCGGAGAGATACTCGAAGAAGCTAGACTGAAATGCGCCTTCGAAAGCATTTTGTCCGGTTCGCACCGCGGAGGCGATATCAGTCCAGGCGCGATGGAATTCGGAGCCCGCGATGAGCGTGTACGGCCGCAGCGAGTCTTCCCGGTCGCTGCGCAACAGCTCGCCAAGCTCAGTGAGCGCGAACGCGCCGTCGTCCTCCCGGAACACTCGCAGTGCGGTGAGGTACTGCAAGAATCGTTGGGTGGCAACAGGATCTGTGCCGGAATCGGCCGCCACCTGAGCGGCCGTGCGAGGCCCGTCGGCGAGCCGGTCGGGCCAGCCGAGTTCGGCGGCCAGGTGAACCGCGCGGGCTTTCCAATCGCCGATGATGAGGTTCATCAGCTCTAGCTGCGGCGTTTTCGCGCGCGCGGGATTGTCGGACATCCGTAGTGTCTCCTCAGCCGGGTTGGGTAGTTTCCCGATGCTCGCTGCCGTCGTTCAAAAGGTTCTCGAAGATCTCTGAAGTCGGTGTCGCGATAACGGTTTCAGCCGATACATTGTCGGAAACGGCCACCCGGGGAAGCCGGGGGCCCGAGACCGAGGAGTATCGGGTGGAAGATCAGGTACGCCGCGTCGCGGTGGTGACCGGGGCGGCACGCGGAATCGGCCGCGGCATCGCGGAACGGCTGGCCGCCCGAGGCGACCGGGTGGTGATCAACTACCTGACGTCGAAGGACGCCGCCGAGGAAGCAGCCGAAGCCATCACCGCGGCCGGCGGCGAAGCGATCGCAGTAGGAGCCGACGTACGCGACGCGGACGGAGCCAAGGCGCTGATCGCGGCCACCGTCGACGCTTACAGCCGGGTGGACGCGCTGGTGTGCAACGCGAATGTCGGGCTCGCGCAAGGATCCGTCGCGGAAATCCCGTGGGAAACCTTCTCGACGAAGGTGAACGACGAACTCGCGGCAGCCTTCCACCCGACCCGCGCGGTGTGGGAGCTGATGACAGACCAGGGCTACGGCCGGATCGTCTACCTGGCCGCGGAAGCGAGCAAGGGACCGGTCGGCGCGGATGTTGTCGCACACGCCGCCGCGAAGTCGGCACTGATCTCGTACGCGAAGTTCGCCGCCCGCGAAGGCGCACCGAACGGCGTAGTGGCCAACGTCGTTTCCCCCGGCCTGACCCGGACCGACGCCCTAGGCGAGGCGCCGCCGGACTGGTTCTCCGACTTCGAGAAGCGCATTCCCGCAGGCCGCGCCGCACAACCGGAAGACGTGGCAGCGCTCGTCGCCTTCTTCACCAGCCAAGAAGCAGGCTATGTCGCAGGCACCGTGGTCTCCGTCAACGGCGGCTCGGACATGACCCGCTAACTCACCCGCGGTCCGTGAGGGCCCCCTTCACGGACGCTGATTCCGTGAGGGTTCCCCTCACGACCCGCTCTGGTCCGTGAGGGCCCCCTTCACAGACGCTGATTCCCTCAGGGTTCCCCTCACGACCTTTGGCTGTCCGTGAGGGGGCCCTT
This sequence comes from Amycolatopsis sp. NPDC054798, assembly GCF_053611505.1. Classification (NCBI taxonomy): domain Bacteria; kingdom Bacillati; phylum Actinomycetota; class Actinomycetes; order Pseudonocardiales; family Pseudonocardiaceae; genus Amycolatopsis; species Amycolatopsis sp. NPDC054798. The sequence continues at coordinate 18,254 of NZ_JBSHAM010000129.1, forward strand.
CATAGCCCGCCCGCCCCGCCCGGCTTCTGTCCGAGGTGCGCCCCAATGTGGCATTGGGTGCATGCGACGCACCCAATGTGGCGTTCGGTGCGTCTGACGCACCC
>NZ_JBSHAM010000130.1:0-18140 GCF_053611505.1 Amycolatopsis sp. NPDC054798
AGCCAAAAATGCGGGAGGAGGGTGCTTGTCAAGGCATCTTTCCCGCCTTGACAAGCACCCTCCTCCCGTCATCACAATCGGCTTCGGGGTGCCCCACGAGAGCCCGGCGCAATGTCGCCGCCAGGCGACGAGCCGACGGGGCAGCAGGGCTTGCGTACCGAACTTCACTCAGCCGCCAGGACACTCACCCCTGCCGCTCCCCCCGAATAGTCCGCCGCAACCGCGGCACCCGCTCCGCCAGCGTCCGCTCCCCACCACGCTGCGTAGGCTCGTAATAATCCCGCCCAACCAGCTCGTCCGGCGGATACTGCTGAGCCAGCACCCCCTCCGGCACGTTGTGCGGATACCGATACCCCTGCGCATTGCCCAACTGCTTCGCCCCCGCGTAGTGCCCGTCCCGCAAATGCGGCGGCACAGTCCCGATCGCCCCCTTGCGAACGTCGCTCAACGCACTGTCAATCGCCGTGACCACAGCATTCGACTTAGGCGCGGTCGCCAGATGGATCGTCGCCTGCGCCAACGCGAGCCGCCCCTCCGGCATCCCGATGAACTGCACCGCGTGGGCCGCCGCCACCGCCGCCTGCAACGCGGTCGGATCCGCGAGCCCGACGTCCTCGCTCGCGTGCACCACCAACCGCCGCGCGAGGAACCTCGGGTCCTCCCCCGCCTCGATCATCCGCGCCAGATAGTGCAACGCCGCGTCGACGTCCGACCCGCGGATCGACTTGATGAACGCGCTGATCACGTCGTAGTGCTGATCGCCGTCGCGGTCGTACCGCACCGCCGCTTTGTCCACTGTGGACTCGACCACGGCGAGATCGATCGTCTTGTTCTCCGTGGCGGACGCAGCGTCCGCGGCCGCCTCCAGCGCGGTGAGCGCGCGGCGCGCGTCACCTCCGGCAAGCCGGACGAGGTGCGCCTGCGCGTCGTCAGTCAGGGTGAGTTCGCCGCCGAGGCCGCGCTCATCGGTCAACGCGCGCTCCAGCACGGCGACGATGTCGTCGTCGGTGAGCGGGCGCAGTTGCAGCACCAGAGACCGCGACAGCAGCGGTGACACCACCGAGAACGACGGGTTCTCCGTGGTCGCCGCCACGAGCAGCACCGTGCGGTCCTCGACCGCGCCGAGCAGCGCGTCCTGCTGGGTCTTGGAGAACCGGTGCACCTCGTCGATGAACAGGACGGTGTTCTCGGTGTTGTACTGCCGGCGCCGCCGAGCCTCCTCGATGACGCCGCGCACCTCCTTGACGCCCGCCGACAGCGCGGACATCGCGACGAACCGGCGTCCGGTGGCGATCGACACCAGGTTCGCCAGCGTCGTCTTGCCGGTGCCGGGCGGGCCGTAGAGCAGCACGGACGCCGGGGCGGCCCCCTCGACCAGCCGGCGCAGCGGAGCCCCTTCCCGCAGCAGGTGCTGCTGGCCGACCACCTCGTCGAGCGTGCGCGGCCGCATCCGGACCGCGAGCGGCGACGTCGCCGGGTCGGCCTGCGGTTCGGCCTGGTTCGCTCCGGAGGGTTCCGGCGGCGGCCCCACGTCGGGGTTCACCGTGAAGAGTTCGTCCTGTGCCACACCGACGACGGTATCCGACCACCCCGACAATCCCGCTCGCCCGGCCCCGCAGCACCGCCGGAGGGGCAGACTGGGGCGATGGTCTCCTCGGTCGCGGTGTTGTCCGACATCCACGGCGTGCTGCCCGCGCTCGACGCGGTCCTCGCCGAACCCGACGTCCAGGCTGCCGATCTCGTCGTCCTGTGCGGCGACCTCGCGGCCGGGCCGCTGCCCCGGCAGACGCTCGACCGGCTGGTTTCGCTCGGCGAGCACGCGGTGTGGGTGCGCGGAAACGCGGATCGCGAACTCGTCACGCTCGCGCGCGGCGGCACGACGAAGATCCCCGACCCGATCGCTCCGTGGGCGGCCGAGCAGCTGCGACCGGCTCAGGTGGCGCTGCTCGACGGGTTGCCGTTGACGGTGACGCTGGAGATCGACGGGCTCGGCGAAGTGCTGTTCTGCCATGCGACTCCGCGTGATGACGAAGAGGTCGCGCTCGTGGACAGCCCGTTGTCTCGGTGGGCCGAAGTCCTGGACGGCGTCACCGCGGAAACGGTGGTGTGCGGGCATACCCACATGCCGTTTCTCCGGCTGGCCGACCGGTGCCGGATCGTGAACCCGGGCAGCGTCGGAATGCCTTACGGCACAACGGGTGCGCACTGGGCACGGCTCGGTCCCGGGGTCGAATTGCGGCGTACCGCCTACGACGTGGAGGCCGTTTGCCGGGAGTTGGCGCAGACGTCGGAGTATCCCGGAATTGACGGCTGGAACAACGATTACGTGCGGAACCCGGCGTCGGATGCGGAGGCGTTGCGGGTGTTCAGCCCACGCGCTCGCGAAACGAGCGCCACATGATGACCGCGGCGTAAGGCAGGAATTCGCGGCCGCGACGCCACAGCCACGGCACGCCCTTCGCGACCAGCCAGCCGAAGTGCGCGGCTGCGCTTGGCTCGACTCCGCCGGAGCACGTGAGGCTCACCGGCTCTGGCACCGCGAAACCGGCTGCGGCGACGAGGTTTGTGAAGCCTTGCGCGAGCAGGCGATGGCCCAGTTCGGAGGGGTGCAGGCGGTCGACGCTCCACACGGTGAGGTCGTAGGCGCCGGGCAGAGTGTCCAGGTTCAGGCAGGCGATGCCTTCGGTTTCCACTACGCGGTCGATTGCCTCGTTCAGTTCGGCGACGCGGGCGCTCAGGGCCCGCTTCAGCGACGGCGGGAGGCGGAAAACCTTGCTGTGGTCGTGGAAACGCACTGGCAGGACGGTGGTTCCGACCGCGGTCAGCTCGCGGACGACGGCGGTGAGGTCGGCGGCGACGCGGTCCGGGTCGAAGTCCGGGCGGAGGGTGTCGTTCATGCCGACCACGACCAGGGCGACGTCTGGGCGGTGAGCGAGGGCTTGAGGGAGCTGTTCGGTGCGTACGCAGGACATGCGGGCACCGGTGAAGGAGGGGTTCAGGTAGCCGTCTTCGGTGATGCCCAGTGCTTCCGCGACCAAGGGGCCTACGCCGCGCCATCCGCCTCGGTTGGGGAGGGGGTCGCCTAGTCCTACTGCGGTGGAGTCGCCTAGGACTGCCAGGCGGGTTGCTTGGCGGGGGGTTGGGCGGGGGGTCGGTGGGGTTGGGAGCTGGGCGGGTTCCGGGGCTGGGGTGACTCCGACGCTGATCACGGTCACGTCCAAGACCATCCGGTATTGAGGCTCACCGCTGGTGATGGGGAGGTAACGCGGTATGGACGGAGGTGGGAACTTCCGGTACCGAGGGTCTGGTTTGGGGTGGTCTGTCTGCTCGTCGCCTGGCGGCGACATTGCGCCCGGGTGAGTTGGGGGCACCCCGAAGCCCAGTGTGCTGACGGTTCGGGGGTGGTTGCCTGGGTTTCTTTGGGCGTGGTGGCGGAGGTTTAGGGAGTGGGGCTAGCGCCCCAATGCCACATTCGGTGCGTGCGGACAACCGGGGGGCGGTCCGTGAAGGGCTCCTTGAGGGAATCTGTGTCCGTGAAGGGGCCCCTCACGGACCAGCGAGGGACGTGAGGGGAACCCGGAAGGAATCAGAGGGCGTGAAGGTGGCCCTCACGGCACCTAGGGGCCGTGAGAGGCCTCGCCACCGGTCAGCGGAAGGCGGGGTAGAAGGCCAGGTCGGCGTGCGGGCCCAGGCGGGCGGCAAGTGCGGCGGCGACTCGGGTGGAGTGTTCGGCTACCTCGGTCAGGCGTGAGTAGCCGGCGTGCCTTGCCAGTTCGCGCCACCACGTGACCAGGGCGGCCTCGCGGCTGACGGGGGTGGCGTGCCTGCGCAGGTTCAGGCTCGGGAGCAGGTCTCGGGTGATTTGCCAGACTTGCAGCATTTCGCTGATGGTGAGTTGCTTCGCCAGTTCGATGTCGTCGGCGAAGGCGGGCCATACGTCAACGATTTCGGCTCGCCAGGCGGCGATCATCGCCTCGCTCATGCCTGCGGGGAGTGCCATCGCGCGCGGGTCCGAAACGAACGGCAGCCGCAGGCAGGAGGCGTCTACCAGAGCGGTGCGGACGCGGCCGCGTTCGAAGTCCAGGAAGCGGACGCCCGAGCCGGTGACCAGGTTGTTTTCCGGGGTCAGTTCGACCGGGCTGAAGGCTCGGAAGGCTGCTGAGCGCGCTTGGGCGACGGCCTCGGCGATGCGTTCGCGCACTGCTTCGGGGACGGGCACGTCGAGCAGTTCGGAGAGGAGTTCTTCGACGTCATCGGCTAGACCGGCTAGGCCGTCGCTGTCGGTTCGCACGGGGCCGCCCAGGCGGCGCAGCAGGGCGTTGAAATCGGCTTCGCGGCTCGCGGTGCTCGCGTGCAGGCGGCCCAGCGAGCGGGCCCAGGACAGCAGGGCGCGTTCGGCTGCCCGGGAGTCGCGGGCGGTCAGCTTGTCGTGCAGGGTGGGCGCGCGGCCCAGGTCTTCGATCACCAGCACGCGGTCGCCGCCGTCGTGGGCGAGGAGTTCCGGGCACATTCGCTCGTCCGGAGCCAGTGCGGTGAACAGCTGGTAGCTGACGGCTTCCTGGGCGAACGGATCGACCCGGCCGGGTTCCGGCGGATCCGGGTAGTGCTTGACCACCAGGGTGCGCGGAAGCGCGAACGAGGAGGACACGACCCTCGCCCGGACGACCGTCGCCGGTCCGCTTCCGGAGAGGTGTTCGGGCGAGACCAGCGTGATCGCGCTCCCGAACCGGCGCGTGAGCACCGCCTCGCCCGCCGCGACGGCCGCGGCGACTGCGAGTTCCCCGGCTTCCGCCCGGACTCCGGCGTCGCCGGCGGAAGAGGTGTCGACTGTCATTGTCACCGACCCTACTCGTGACTGAGCAACCATGACCACAACGTTCCGGGCGCCGGGACGCGCCCGGAATCACCCACGGGAAAGCGGACGCGACAACGCGGCGGAACGTTGCTTGCGCCGGCGAAGTATCAGCACAATGGCCGCAGCAAGAACGATTCCGAAGAGGTTGACCAGCAGCTGCAGCACCGAAAAACCGGCCCGGTCCCACCGTCCGGCGACCGCCGCCACCATCGCGTAGCCGGCCGCGGGAACCGTCGTCACCGAAATGAACACGCCGACGAGCGCGGCCGATTTCGCCGACGTCATCGCGAGCATTCCGGCCGCCCCGGCGAGCAATGCCACCACGAACGACGCGGGCCCGACCTGGTATACGAAATCCACCTGGTGGTTGTTGACGATCACGTGCGGATCGAAAAGGTCGGCCGAGCTGCCGAGCAGCACGCCGAGCAGCGTGATCGCCATCGCCACCGGGAATCCGCCCGCCAGCGCGACCCCGGCCCGGCGCACGAGGTCCCAGCGGCGCAGCACCACGCCGACCGCGATCGCGGCGAGCGGACCGAACTCCGGGCCGACCACCATCGCGCCGACGATCGTGACCGACGAGTCGGTGAGCACGCCGACCGCGGCCAGCAGGCACGCGAAGGCGAGAAACGCCTGGAACGTGGCGTTCCACCGCGATTCCTCGCCAGTGCGGCCGAGCAGTTCCTGCCACACGACCGCGTCCGCGCCCTCGCCAGGAGCGGCTTCCTCGGCCGCGTCGGCGGCATCGGACAGCGCTGTGTCCAGCGATTCCATGGTGATGCCGCCGCTGCGGTCGAGACCGAGCGTGCACAGTGCGTCGACGATCTCGTCGGCCGCTTCCCGCGCGACGTCCGCCTCGATGAGGTCGCCCTCAGGCGAGACGGACGCCCCGCGGTGCACGATCAGATGCGCCGCGCCCGGGTGGGTGCGCAGCACCTCCAGCGTCTCGTCAGTGCGCTCCGCCGGGCAAATCGCCCTGAGATGCAGCACTCAGCCCACCCCGCCCCGACAGCCGCCCTCGACGGACACGCTGCGCGCGGCCACTACTTCTCCTGGGCGGCAGCCGGTTTGTTCTGCGGGACAGCCGGTTTCGCGTCGATCCCGGCTTCCTTGCGCTGCTGCGCGGTGATCGGCGCGGGCGCGGCGGTGAGCGGGTCGTAGCCGCCGCCGGTCTTCGGGAACGCGATCACGTCGCGCAGCGAATCGGCCTTGGCCAGCAGCATCACGATGCGGTCCCAGCCGAACGCGATGCCGCCGTGCGGGGGCGCGCCGAACTGGAACGCTTCGAGCAGGAAGCCGAACTTCTCCTGCGCTTCCTCCTCGCCGAGACCCATCAGCGCGAACACGCGCTTCTGGACGTCCTCGCGGTGGATACGGATCGAGCCGCCGCCGATCTCGTTGCCGTTGCAGACGAGGTCGTAGGCGTAGGCGAGCGCGTTGCCCGGGTCCTGCTCGAACTTGTCGATCCACTCCGGCGTCGGCGAGGTGAACGCGTGGTGCACGGCGGTCCACTTGCCGGAGCCGACCGCGACGTCGTCGCCGATGTCCTCGACCGGCGCGAACAGCGGCGCGTCCACGACCCACACGAACGACCAGGCGTCCTCGTCGATCAGCCCGAGCCGGCGGCCGATCTCGTCGCGCGCGGCGCCGAGCAGCGGCTGCGCGGCGGACACCTTGCCCGCGGCGAAGAAGATGCAGTCGCCGGGCTTCGCGCCAGCGGCTTCCGCGACGTTCGCGCGCTCGGTCTCGGACAGGTTCTTGGCGACCGGGCCGCCGAGCGTGCCGTCCTCGTTGACCAGGACGTACGCCAGGCCCTTCGCGCCGCGCTGCTTCGCCCACTCCTGCCAGGCGTCAAGCTGACGGCGCGGCTGCGAGGCCCCGCCCGCCATGACGACCGCGCCGACGTACGGGGCCTGGAAGACCCGGAACGGGGTGTCGGAGAAGAAGTCGGTGAGTTCGGTGATCTCGAGGTCGAAGCGCAGGTCCGGCTTGTCGGAGCCGTACTTCGCCATCGACTCGCGGTAGGTGATGCGCGGGATCGGGGCGGCGATCTCGTGGCCGATCAGCTTCCAGAGCGCCTTCACGATCGCTTCGCCGACCGCGATGACGTCGTCCTGCTCGACGAAGCTCATCTCGATGTCGAGCTGGGTGAACTCCGGCTGGCGGTCGGCGCGGAAGTCCTCGTCGCGGTAGCAGCGGGCGATCTGGAAGTAGCGTTCCATGCCGCCGACCATGAGCAGCTGCTTGAACAGCTGCGGCGACTGCGGGAGCGCGTACCAGGAGCCGGGCTTGAGCCGCGCGGGCACGAGGAAGTCGCGGGCGCCTTCCGGAGTGGAGCGGGTCATCGTCGGCGTCTCGATCTCGACGAAGTCCTGCGCGTGCAGCACCTCGCGCGCGACGCGGCTGACCTCGCTGCGCAGCCGGATCGCCGACGCCGGCCCGCTGCGGCGCAGGTCGAGGTAGCGGTACTTGAGCCGCACCTCCTCGCCGACGTCGACCCGGTCGTCGATCGGGAACGGCAGCGGAGCGGCCTCGGACAGCACTTCCAGTTCGGTCGCCAGCACTTCGATCTCGCCGGTGGCGATGTCGGGGTTCGCGTTGCCCTCGGGCCGCTTCGACACCTCGCCGACGACCTTCACGCAGAACTCCGACCGCAGCGCGTGCGCGCGCTCGGCCATCTCGCCCTCGCGGAACACGACCTGCGCGACGCCGCTGGCGTCCCGGAGATCGATGAAGATGACTCCGCCGTGATCGCGCCGCCGCGCCACCCAGCCGGTGAGGGTGACGGTCTGACCGGCCTGTCCGGCACGCAGAGTGCCGGCTTGATGAGTGCGGAGCACTGCGACTGCTCTCCCTAGGTCCACGAGGTTCGGTGCGGCTGGTGGTCGGTTGTTCGCCGAGCACGCATTTCGCCGGATACAGAGGCTAACGAACTCGGTGTTGAGGGGTGCGGGCAGGTTTAGGTCGGGCTGGCCGGGGGCGGTTCGGGGCGTGGGGGCCTGGCGGGTGGCTCGGGGTCGTGGGAGTGGACGGGCCGGGGCCGGGTGGGACGGTTCGGGACGCGACGAGGTTGGCGGGCGGTTCGAGGTCGTGGAAGTGGGCGGGCTGGAGCCGGGGTGTGGTGGGTGCGGGTCGGCGGGTGCCGCGCGGCTTGCCGAGATCCGCGGACGGGCGGCCCCCGGGCCCGCCCGTCCGCGCGAAGGAAGGTCCGCCGTCGGACGCGTCGTTCTCCTGGATCGCCGTGCGCGCTCCAGTTCGCTCCGCGGGCAAGAGTTCGTCCACGTCACCGGATTGCCGTCTGGCCCGCGCACGGACGCGGGCAACTCTCCGTCGCCTAGGCAGCGACGGCCCGGCTCCCGGCTCAGCGTGCGGCGACGCACCTCAACGTGGTTCGCCAAAACATGGCCCGCCGAGCCGGGCGGCCACCGCGCGACCCCGGCGAGCGTCGTCTCGTCGAGAACGCCGTCCACACACAACCGTCACAGCAGCCGCAACTGTTCCGCCTCCCCCGCTCGTTGTTCCGGAACCGCCGTCTCCTCCGGCGCGTCCGGCTCCGTCCGCGTCTCCGAATGCGCCCGAGGATCCAACCCATACCGCCGCAGCAGCGGGCCCACCACCGTGGCCAGTCGTTCCCGATAACCCCGGTCGGCGTAGCTTCCTCGCGCGTACAAGCGTCGGTAGCGCGGCACCAGCTCGGGATACTCCCGCTTCAGCCACTCCGCGAACCATTCTCGCGCGCCTGGTCGCAGGTGCAGCGGCAGCACCGTCACCCTGGTCGCCCCGGCTTCGGCCAGTTGGGCGAAGAGCGGGTCGAGTGCCTCGGGCGAATCCGTCAAATACGGCAGCACCGGCGCGACCATCACCGAGCACGGCAACCCCGCCGCGGCCGCCTTGCGGATCAGGTCCAGGCGTGCTCGCGGGGTCGGCGTGCCTGGTTCCAGGCGGCGTTGGAGGTCGCCGTCCAGCAGGGCCAGCGAAACCGCCAAATGCACCGGGACGTCCTTTCCCGCCGATTCCAGCAGCGGCAGGTCGCGGCTCAGCATGGTGCCCTTGGTGAGAATCGACAGCGGCGTCCCGGAGCCGGCGAGGGCGCGGATGATCCCGGGCATCAACCGGTAGCGGCCTTCGACCCGCTGGTACGGGTCGGTGTTCGTGCCCATCGCGACCGGTTCTCGTTGCCAGCTCGGCCGTTTCAGTTGCGCGGCCAGCACTTCCGGGGCGTTGACCTTGACCACGACCTGGGTGTCGAAGTCCCGGCCGGCGTCGAAATCCAGGTACGTGTGGGTGTTCCGGGCGAAGCAGTTGTGCGACACCATCCCGTCGGCGACGAAATCGCTGGTACCGGTGGTGATGTCGAACAGCGGCAGCTCCAGCCCCAGCGGCGCGACGCTCGCGACCGTCCGCCGGACGCCGCCGATCACGGTGCCGTCCAGCGAGCGTTTCCATTCGACCGCCGGGTCGACCAGGTGCAGGAACCGCAGCACTTCTCCGGTGCCGCCGGTGAGCCGTGCTTGCCTGCGACCGGGGTGCTGGCGGTGGCCGACGGTGTCGTAGCTGAAGGAGAACCGGTCCAGTGCGGCGAACAGCATGTCCACCACTTCGTTCTCGTCGTGCGCGATGGAGAGGGTTCCGCGCCGGTAGCCGCCGGCCAGGTCGAACAATCCGGCCAGGAATCCGCGTGCCCAGTGGGCGTCCGGTTCTCTCGGGATTCGCATGAAACCCACGGAAGAACCGAAATCCGGCAGGTACGCCAGCGCTCGCGCGGCCGCGTCGGCTTCCGCGGCGAAACCGCCGGAGCGCAGCATTCCGCAGAGGTACCCGGCGCGGTAGCCGAGCGTGTCGTCCGGCGTGCGCGTGAACCGGCCGCCGCCGACCAGCTCAGTGCCGGGTTCCAGACGCGGTCGTTGCGCGGTGCCGAGTTTGCTGCCAGTGACGTACTTCCAGCCGCGTGCGCTCAGGAACCGGTGGTCCGGTCCGGCGACGATCCGCGTTCCGTCGTCGAGGGTGACGCGGTACGCCGGGCGCACTGTGGTCCAGTGCGCGAGCACCTCGGTGGGCACCAGCCTGCGTGCGACGCCGTGCCCGCGCGTGCCCATGATCCGGTCGCCCACGCGCAGCTCGGCGATCGGCTTCGCACGGCCGTCGGCCATCAGCACCGGCGTATCGCCTTCGAGGCAGTACGTGCACGCGTGCGAACACCCGCGATAAGGATTGACCGACCACCTGAACGGCACCGCGGACGATTCGGGCACCCGGTTCAGCACGGACCGGGCGCGCACCTCGTGAAAGGTGACGCCGCCGAACTCCGGCGCCCGCACCGAGCGCACGACTTCCCCGAAGGCACCGAGTCCGGGGAGTGCCGGCTCCTCCTTCCCCGCTCGCAACTGTTCCCAACGCACCCCTACAGTCGAACACACGTTCTAAAGCACTGTCAAACATATGTTCGAACACCCCTCGAACGAGCGAGGTCCGGTTCAGCCGCCGAACCGCTCCAGGGCGCGGATCTTGTTCGTCGCGTCGAGGGCGGCCACCTTGTACGCCTCGGACAGCGTCGGATAGTTGAAGACCGCGTCCACCAGGTAATCCACCGTCCCGCCACAGCCCATCACCGCCTGGCCGATGTGCACGAGGTCGGTCGCGCCGGTGCCGAACACGTGTACTCCCAGCAACTTCCGGTCCGCCGTCGACACCAGCAGCTTCAACATCCCATAGCTGTCCCCGGAAATCTGGCCGCGAGCCAGCTCCCGGTAGCGCGAGATGCCGACCTCGTACGGCACCGACGACGACGTCAGCTGCGCCTCGGTCGCGCCGACGTACGAGATCTCCGGGATCGTGTAGATCCCGATCGGCTGCAACGCCCCGATGTCGTTCGCCGGTTCGCCGAACGCGTGGTACGCGGCGAGGCGGCCCTGGTCCATCGACGTCGCCGCCAGCGCCGGGAAGCCGATCACGTCGCCGACCGCGTACACGTGCTCGACCGAGGTCCGGTAGTGCTCGTCGACCTCCAGCCTGCCGCGCCGGTCCGCGCTGAGGCCCGCGTTCTCCAGCGCCAGCGCGCTGGTCATGCCCTGGCGGCCGGCCGAGTACATCACCGCGTCCGCCGGGATCCGTTTGCCGCTGACCAGGGTCGTCACGGTGGCCTCGTCGGAGACCGCGACGTCCGCGACCTTCTCCCCGAACCGGAACGTGACGCCGAGGTCGCGCAGCTGGAACTTCAGCGATTCCACGATCTCCGGGTCGCAGAAGTCGAGCATGTGGTCACGCTGCTCGACCACAGTCACCCGCGAACCGAGCGCGGCGAACATCGACGCGTACTCGATCCCGATCACCCCCGCGCCCACCACGACCAGCGACGACGGGATCGTCTCCATCGCCAGGAGCTCGTCCGAGTCGAGCACGCGCGCGGCGTCGAAGTCGACGTGGTCCGGGCGCGCGGGGCGGGTGCCGGTCGCGATCACGACGTAATCGCCGGTGATCGTGCGCCGGTCGCCGCGGTGTTTGCCGTCGACCAGGACGGTGTGCGGATCGGCGAACGAGCCGATGCCGCCGATCAGGTCGACGTGGTTGCGCAGCAGCTGCGCGCGCACCACCTGGACCTCGCGCCCGATGACGTGCTGCGTGCGCGCCATCAAATCCGCGATGGTGATGTCCTGTTTCACCCGGTAGCTGGCGCCGTACAGCTCGCGCTGGTTCATCCCGGTCAGGTACAGCACGGCTTCGCGCAGCGTCTTCGACGGGATGGTGCCCGTGTTGACGCATACGCCGCCGACCATGTCCTGCCGGTCGACGACCGCGACTTTCTTCCCCAGTTTCGCCGCCGCGATGGCGGCTTTCTGCCCTCCCGGGCCCGAGCCGATGACGATGAGGTCGTACTCGTATTCGCTCACCGCCCGAGCCTGCGCATCAGCGCCGGTCAGCGCAAGTCGTCACGAGCGCAAGGAGCCCCGTCGGCGGTGCAGATCGGTGACCGATCCGAGCACCGCGTCGAGTTCCTCCCGCAGCAAGGCGGCCTGCTGTGCGACGACGTCCTCCCCCAGCAACGCCGCGACCCGTCCCTCCTCCAGCAGCTCCAGCGCCTCCCACGGCGACGACGCCAGCTGTCCGCCGAGAGAACCTGCGTCAGGCGGCGACAGCTGTTCGGCGAGACCAGCTGTACCGGCGGCGATCAGCGCGGCGACGACAAGGTGCGGCTGGGCGTCCGCACCCGCGAAGCGGAACTCCAGCCGAGGCGCGGACGGCGTTCCGCACAACCGGATCGACGACGTCCGGTCGTCCGGTCCCCAGCGCAGCTCGCGCGGCGAGAACGGCGCGGTGCGCAGCCGGACGTAGCTGTTCCACGTCGGAGCCCACACCGCGGACAACGCTCGGGCGTCCCGCAGCACTCCGGCCAGAAAAGCGCCCAGCGCGAACGGAAACCCGACCGGTCCGTCTGAAGTGGACAGTGACAGGTGGACGTGGCACGAATTCCCCTGACCGGGTTCCGGCGCGGCCAGATAGTCGGCTTGCGCATCGCGGCGAGCGGCGACCTGCCGAGTCAGCATCTGCAACAGCAACGCGTCATCGCAGGCCGCTAGCGCGTCGCGATGCCGTAGGACGACCTCGTACTGCCCCGGATGACACTCCGCCCGAGCAGATTCCACGCCGAGACCAGCCGTCGCGGACCGCAGATCGGCCAGCAGCGGCGCGAGGCGTTCGGTGCCGCCGAGGGCGTAGTCCACGCCGTGCCCGGTGAGCGGTTTCCCTTCCAGCGTACGGAAAACGACCTCGTGCTCGATCCCGATCGACGGAACCAGCCCGTGCTCCTCCAACCGCGCCAGCTGGGTCCGCAACACTGTCCGCGGCGCGAGCCCGGCCGGTTCGCCGGACGGGAACTCCGCGTCCCCGACCACCGCCCAGGTCTGGTCGCCGAGCGGGAACGCCGTCGCCGCGTCGAGCCGCACGCGCAGGTCGCCGAACCCGCCAAGATACGGCCGCAGCGGGCCGACTTCCGGCAGCGGCTCACGCTCCGGCGTCCACGCGAAGATGTAGCTGCACACGCCGTATCCGCTGTCCAGAACCTCGGCGGCGAACGGTGCAGCCAGCTCGACCGCCGCGAACCGCGCGTGCGGATCGGGCACCAAAAGCACCAGCCGAGCACCGTCCTCGGCCAGTACTCGACGCAGCACCTCCGCAGCCGCTGTGCCCGCTTCAGCGCGCACAGCCAGCGACCGCGGCCCGACCGGACGGTCGAACGGGCTCACCAGGCACCGTCCGGATCGGGCGCGTGCAGCGGGTTCGGCACGCGGCCCCAGCGGACGTCGAACTCGTCGTCGCGTTCCACCTTGTCGAAGCCCTGCCCGGCGAGATGCTCGCGGTTGAGCGTGACCCGCTCGACGTCTGGCGCGAACAGCTGACAAGCGTCGAATCGCTCGGCCACGTCGGGGTTTTCGGTGCGGTAGCGGCCGACCACCTCGCGCACCAACGCCCAGAAGTCGCCGCGCGCCAGACCGAGATCGTCCAGCAGCAGTTCCGCCCAGAACCGCAGCTGCCCGGAGAAAACCGAGCTGAACAGCGACTGCGCGAGCAGGTGTGCGGGCCAGCGCAGCATGTCGGCATCGGCGTCCGGCGGGAGGTCCGCGTAGCAAGGAAGTTCCTCGTCCATCAGGTCGACGCCCTGGGCGAAATCCTTGATCGCGACGCGGAGCGGACGGCCGTCCGCGTCCACGACGAGCACGAGATTCTGGCCGTGCGGGCAAAATCCGACCCCATACTGGAGCAGCCAGTGCAGCAACGGTGTGAGCAACAGGTCGAACAGCCGCGACAGCCACGCCTCCGCGCCGTCGCCGGACTGCGTGATCAGCCTGGTCAGCACGGTTTCCCCGGCGACATCGCGATAGGGCAGCGCGGCGAACGAGATCGCCTGCTCCCCGTCGGCGAGCCGGGCGACGAGCGGCTCGCGCCAGAGCGCGCCGAGCGTTTCGTGGAACCGGTACGGCAGTTCCTCCAGCGAGCCGAACAGCGGGTGCTTCACCGAAACGCTCGCGACCTCGCCGAGCAGTTCGAAGCGGTACTTCTCGGACAGCAGCGGGTCGGCCCCGTCGATCCGGCGCAGCCATTCGGTGACCGACGGTCCGGCGAGCGTCGCCGCGGAGTTCAAGCCGCGGTAGACGAGCGTATTGCGCACGGAGACCGCGGTTTTCACGTCGCGACGGTGCGGCCGCGAACGGTTGGCCAGCGTCCGGACCGTCTGATGTGGACGGTAGACGTCGCTGCTCTCGCCCAGTTCGGCCATCCGGCCGGTCGCCAGCTCGGCCGCGTACAAGGTGCCGATGATTTCGTCGGCCTGCCAAGGATGCACCGGCACCCAGAGGTAGTCGGCCAGAGCGCCGAGCTGTGCCGTGCGAGCGGTGAACTCCGCGCGGGTCCGGTCGTCCAGTTCCTCGCGCAGCAAGCTCTCCGCGTCGAGCCCGGCCACGCTGCGGAACTGCGCGAGGTCGCGGTGCACGGCGTACCAGCGCAACCGGATGTCGGCCCCGGACTCGGGCGCGTACCGAGCGCGGTCGCGGGCGGAGAATCCGACCCGGCCTTTGTTGAGCACCAACCGGGGGTGGCCGGTGAGGTGGCCGTCGGCGAGGTTGTAGTCCATCGTGGACAGTGCGGCGGCGGTCGGTGCGCGGAGCAGGCGGGTCGCCTCGTTGGCGACGGTCGAGGTCAGCTCGGCGAGGACGTCGGCCAGCCGGAGGCCGGTGAGACCGAGCTGTTCACGCGCGTCGACGATCAGCGTGCGCGGGTCGTCGGCCGGAGCTTCCGCACCGCGAGCGACCCGGATCGCGCTGCCCGGCAAGACTGTCCACGACTCGAACGCGCCCCGGCGAGCTTCGAAGCGGTACGAAACGTCGCCGGGCAAGTCGAGCTGCCAGCTGCGGTGCCCGGCCCGCGTCGCTTCGCCAGGCTCCGGCACGAGCATCGCTTCGTAGGACAACTCGCCGAGCATTTTGTGCGTGACGAGCGAGCCCGCGGCCCGCCAAGCAGCGTCGTCGGTCAAGATCACTGGTCCTCCGTCTGGTCGAGGCCGAACGTGGTGAACGCGGTCCGCTCAGGCAGGTCGTACACCGGTTTTCCGCAGACCGCGTTGAGAATCGCCGCGGCCCGCCACGCGCCGAGCCCGAGATCCGGCGAGCCGGGGCCGTGCGTGTGGCGTTCCGCGTTCTGCACGAACAACGGTCCCGGCACGTCGAGTTCGACTCGGTAGTCGGAACCGATCACGAGCCGCCCTTGCGCGTCGCGGCGGACCGCTTCGCCCAGCCCCTCCAGCAGCGGCCCGGTCGGCGTTTCCGCATAGCCGGTGGCAGCGACGACGGCGGACGTCCGGTGCGTCGCGGTCGTTCCTTGCTGGACGTGCCGCAGCCCCAACGTGATCCGGTCGTCGACGGTCGCGGACACCACCTCGACACCGGGCGTCAGCACCGCGCCCGGCCAGCCGCCGCCGATGCTCCGGCGGTACAGCTCGTCGTGGATCTCCGCCATGGTCTCGGCGTCGATTCCTTGGTACAGCTGCCATTGCGCCGGGAGGAGCTTGTCGCGGACTGATTCGGGAAGGCCGTGGAAGTACGCTGTGTAGTCCGGGGTGAACTGTTCCAGGCCCAGCTTCGAGTACTCCATCGGCGCGAATGCAGGCGTCCTCGCAAGCCAGCGCAGACCGTCCACAGTGGATCGTGTGCGCAGCAGATCGAGGAACACTTCCGCGCCCGATTGCCCAGAACCGACCACCGTCACCGAATCCGCCGCGATCAGCTCGGCCCGGTGCGTGAGGTAATCAGCGGAATGCAAAGCGAGGACGTCGGGCGCAGAAACCAAGGGCTGCAACGGTTCCGGCACACTCGGCTGCGTGCCGACCCCGAGCACGACCGCCGCGGCCAGCACAGGTTCCGCGCCGCTGACGATCAGCTCGAACGCCTCCTCGCTGTCGATCCACCGCAGCCCGGTGACCTCGTGCCCGAACCGGCACGACGGCAGCCGGTGCGCCGCCCAGCGGCCGTAATCGTCGTACTCGGCGCGCGGAAGGTGGAACCGTTCGGCGAAGTAGAACGGCAGCAACCGGCCGCGTTCGCGCAGGTAGTTGAGGAAGGAATGGCGGTTGGTCGGGTCGACGAGCGTCACCAGGTCGGCGAGAAACGGCACCTGCAGCGTCGCGCCGTCCACGAGCAGGCCCGGGTGCCAGCGGAACTCGGGACGCGCGTCGAACAGCACGACCTCCAGCTGATCGAGCGGATCCGCCAGCGCGGCCAGCGACAGGTTGAACGGCCCGATCCCGACCCCGGCGACGTCGTAGCGCCTCACGAAGCGACCGGGCTTTCCCGCGCGACGGTCGCGCGCAGGTCGGCCGCGACCCCGGCCACCGCGTCGAGCAGCGCGCGGTAGTCGGCGGGTTTGGTGTGCGGGTGCAGGAGAGTGAGCTTGAGCCACAACTGCGCCGCGCCGTCGGGACCGGTCGGCAACGCGCCGCGGCCGATCACCGCGGTCCCGTCCTCCAGCAACGTACGGCGCACCTGCGCGACGAGATCGTCCCCGGCCCTGCCCGGCAACTCGTCCGCTGCCAGCGGCCGGAAGACCACTGTGGACAGTTCGGGCACGCCCCACGACCGCAGCGCCGGATGGTCTTCGATCATCGCGTGCACGCCGGAAGCGTTGGCACAGCAGCGTTCCACGAGCGCACCGATCCCGGACGTGCCGAGCGCGCGCAGCGTGACCGCCATCCGGAACGCGTCCGGACGCCGCGAGGTGCGCAGCGACCGGCCGAGCAGATCGGGCAGCCCGGCTTCGGTGTCGTCGTCGGCGTTCAGGTACTCGGCGCGGACGGTGAGCGCCTGCAAATCGGTCTCCCCGCGCGCGGCGAAGACGCCGGCGGCAACCGGTTGCCACCCGAATTTGTGCAGGTCAAGCGCGACGGAATCGGCTAGCTCCAGACCGGCGACGCGCGAGCGGAGGCTTTCGCTGCGAAGCGCGAGCCCGCCGTACGCCGCGTCGACGTGCAGCCGGGCTCCGGTCCGGCGGCAGATTTCGGCGATGTCCGGCAACGGGTCGATCCGGCCGGTGTTGGTGGTGCCAGCGGTCGCCACGACAACCGCCTGCGCGCCGAGCGGAGCCAACGCCTCAGCCAGCGCGGACGGGACCATCCGGTCGTCCGCGCACGGCACTACGACCGGCGCGGGCAGCCCGAGGAGCCACGCCGCGCGCGCGACGCTGTGGTGCGAATTGGCCCCGCAAACCGGTCGCGTAACAGCGGATTCCCGAGCGAGCAGGAGGCCGAGGAGATTGGATTCGGTGCCGCCGGAGGTGATGACGGCGTCCGGGCGGGCGGCGTCCGGGTAGCAGAGCCGGGCGAGGCCGGTGGTGAACTCGCGCTCGATCTCGCTCGCGACCGGGGCCTGGTCCCAGGAGTCCATGGACGGGTTCAGGGCGGAGGCGACGAGGTCAGCGGCGACGGAGACGGCCAGCGGCGGGCAGTGCAGATGCGCGGCGCACGCCGGGTCGGCCGGATCGGCGGATCCGGCGGCGAGCAGGGCGGAAAGTTCCTCCAAGGCTTGTTCGGCGCCCACTCCGTGCCGCGAGAGCCCGCTTGCGGACTGGGTGCGGGCGAGTGCCGCCGCCACCGCGGCCGGGCCGCCGGCCGGAACCGGGCCGCCGCGTTCCGCCGTGCCCGCCGCCATCCCGCGCAACGCCGCCGGGAGCAGCCGGGCCAGCCGGTCCGCGCCGCCGGAACCACCGGCGAGCCACTCCGCCGAAGCCACGCCGGACGAGGCCGCCGGCGCTGAGGGCGCATCCGCCATGGAACCGCCTTTCTTAGGGTAACCTTGCCTTACCCTGCGCAACAATACGGACACCTACCGACACACCGCACGCGGGGCCTCCTCAGGCCAGAACCGCAGGTCACGTGGCTTTGGCACGAAAAACGGCCGGTGCCCCGCCAAGGGGAGCACCGGCCGTTTCCGGAAGGGATCAGGACGCGAGCACCAGCGCGGTCAGCCCGTTGTCCACATAGGACTGGACCTGCTCGCGACACAATTCGACGCTGCCGTGGAACACGAGCGAATCCACGACCTAGTCCGGGATCACCTCGTTCACCTTCTTCCGCTCGCCCGCAGCCCACGCCTCGCGCATGCCGAACACAGGAACCGCACCATGCCGCAGATACAACTGGCTTAAACCAAGGTTCGTTCTGACCGGACCGAAACGCGGGATCGCGTCGGCGTGTCGAGGAGCAGCGTGCACGGCCCCCCGGGCCGGGCGCGCCGCTCCTCGACAC
>NZ_JBSHAM010000131.1:0-17760 GCF_053611505.1 Amycolatopsis sp. NPDC054798
GCGGCGGGACAGGCCGCAGGCCCCTCCCGCCGCTCAGCCCAAACGTCGGCTAAAAGCGATCCCGCCCGCGACGGCGAAGCCGGCGCCATCCAACACAGCCGCGCCTGCCGCACCATCAACCAAAACCCGCGCCCAACCCCGGCACGGTCCCCTCAAACCCACGCCCAACCCCCGGCACCGTTCCCTCAAACTCGCGCCCCTACTCCGGCGCTATTCCCCCAAACCCACGCTCAACCCCCGCGCCATTCCCCCAACCCCCTGACGCCGTCCCCCAAACCAAACCCCAACCCCTCACCCCCTCAAGCACAAAACCCCGGCAACTCCCGCCCGTCGTCCACCGGCCCCCACCGCCCGTCCACCTTCGCGTACCCCCACCGAGCCCCCCGGGCCACGATCTGCCGCAACGCCAGCACCAGCCGATCCACATGCTCCTCGGTGCTCCCCAGCCCAAGGCTCACCCGAACCGCCTGCTGCCCGTCGCCCCCAGCCTCGCGAATCAACCGCCGAGCAGCCACATGCGCGCAGAACGCCCCGTCCCGCACACCAATCCCGTACTCAGCCGACAGCACCGCCGCCAGCCACCCCGGCTCGAACCCGTCGACCACGAAACTCACCGTGCCGACCCGATCCACCGGCGCGTCAAAAAACCGCAGCTCGGCACATCCAGGCAGCCCAGCCAGCCCCTTGCGCAACCTCTCCAGCAACGCAGCCTCATGCTCGCCCACCGCGTCCCAATGCGCCGCCAGCTGCTCGCAAGCCACCCCCAACGCATACACGCCAACGGTATTCGGCGATCCAGCCTCGTGCCGCTCCTCGCCGCTGTTCCACACCACGGCTTCCTCAGTCACGAGCTTCGTAGCGCCCCCACCGGCCAGATACGGCTCAGCCGCCCGCAACCAGTCGCTGCGCCCGATCAACGCCCCCGCCCCGAACGGCGCGTACAACTTGTGCCCGGACAACGCCACGTAGTCGACGTCCAGCTCCCGCAACGAAATCCGCCGATGCGGAGCGAGCTGCGCAGCGTCCAGCGCCACCCGCGCCCCGTGTTTCCGGGCCACCGCAGCGATCTCCGCCACCGGCAGCAACTCGCCGGTCACATTCGACGCCCCGGCAACGACCACCAACCGAGGACCCTGCGGGCATTCGGCGAGCGCTTCGTCCACAACGGACACCGCGGCGAGCCGGGTCCGCGGCAACTGCACGCGCCGGACGTTCGGACCCCGCCACGGCAGCAGCGCCGCGTGGTGCTCGCTGTCGAACACCACGACAGAAGTCTTGCGCGGCAACGCTTTCGCCAGCAGGTTGAACGCGTCCGTCGTGTTCCGGGTGAAGATCACCGAATCACCGCTGCGAGCGTCCACGAACCGGCGCACCACGTCCCGGGTGCGCTCGTACAACCGCGTCGAAACCTGCGAAGCGAAACCAGCGCCGCGGTGCACGCTGGCGTACCAGGGAAGAAACTCGTCGACCGCCGAGCGCACCGCGTCCAGACACGGCGCGCTGGCCGCGTGGTCGAGGTTGGCGTAGCCGATGTCGCCGCCCGTCACCAACGGCACCCGCAGTGCCGCACCAGCGACAGCGGGAATGGCGGGAACAGCAGTGGTTTCCGTGGACCGGTCGAGTGCGAGAGTCATGACGGTGCCTCCTCGGCGTTCCGGGGGACCCCCGGCGAGGGGCCCGCGCTTGCCCGCCGCACTGCGCGACCGGCCTGGTCCTCACCCGGGGCACCCCACCGCGGTAGGAGGGTTGCCGGCCAGCAAGCCGGGGCTTCGCGCTGGCACTCATGACCTGAAACCGACGATAGCGGAAAACCGGGGACCGAAACCAGCCCCGTCTCGTGATCTGAGACGGCGGTCACAGGAATGTCCACAAAGGACAGAAGGGTCAGGCCCCGGATTCCCCGCGCCAGCGGGCGAGGCGGCCGGCCCGGTCGACAGCCCGGATGCGCTGCTCGGTCGCGTCGCGGTCGGCGGCGGTCGTGACCACCAGAAGCTGGTCCTCGACCTGCAACCGGCTCGTTTTCTGCGGGGTGAAGGCCGTTCCCCCGCGAACCACGAGACTGACGGTCGCGCCGGCGGGCAACCGCAGTTCCGACAGGTAGACGCCGTGCAGCTTCGACCCCTTTTGGATGCGCACCTGCAGCAGTTCCGCGCCGAGTTCGTCGAGCGGCGCGGCGTCGACCTCGATCTCGCGCGCCTGCGTCGCCTTCGCCAGCCCGAGGATCCGCGCGAGCGGGCTGAGTGTCGCGCCCTGCAGCACGGTGAGCACGATGACGAGCACGAAAACGGCGTCGACGAGCCGCTGCGCGCCGGGCACGCCCTCCGACAGCGGGATCATCGCGAGCACGATCGGCACCGCGCCGCGCAGCCCCGCCCAGGACAGGAACGCCTGTTCCCGCCACGGCAACCGGAACGGCAGCAGCGACAGGACCACCGACAGCGGCCGCGCGAGCAGCAGCACCACGGCGCCCGCCACCAAACCGGGGATGAGCGTTTCGAGCAGCCGGGCCGGCGACGCGAACAGCCCGAGCAGCACGAACAGGCCGATCTGCGCGAGCCAGCCGAGGCCTTCGGCGAACGAGAGGGTGTCCGACCGGTGCGGCAGCTTGGAATTCCCGAGCACCAGACCGGCGACGTAGGTGGCGAGCAGGCCGGACGCGTGCGCCAGCTGCCCCGAGGAGTACGCGAGCACGCACACCGCCACCGTGGCGAGCGGGTACAGGCCGGTCGCCGGGAGCGCGGCCCGGCGCAGCGCCTGCGCGCCGAGCCAGCCGAACGCGAGGCCGAGCACGAGGCCGGTGAGCAGTTCGTAGACCACCAGCAGCGGCAGCGACCAGTCGACCGCTTCGCCGGAGGCGAGCACGACGACCGCGATGTAGGCGGGCGCGTCGTTGATGCCGGATTCCAGTTCCAGCGCGCCGACGAGCCGTTTGCCGACGCCGGCCGTGCGCAGCACGGAAAACACTGCCGCGGCGTCGGTGGACGCGAGGACCGCGCCCCACAGCAGGGCGAGCCGCCAGTCGAGGCCGAGCAGCCAGTGCAGTGCCGCGCCGGTGACCGCGATGCTGATCACCACGGCCACTGTGGACAGCAGGATTCCGGGCCCCAGCGAGGGTTTCACCGCGGACCAGCGCGTGGTGAGCCCGCCTTCGGTGAGGATCAGGACGAGCGCAGCGAGGCCGAGGGACTGGGTGAGCGCCGGATTGTCGAAGCGGATGCCGAAACCGGCTTCGCCGAGCACGACGCCGATCCCGAGATACAGCAGCAGCGACGGGAATCCGAGCCGGATGGACACCCGCACCGCGACGACCGAGACGACGAGAACCAGCGCGCCGACGCCCAGCACCATGGGAAGCTGGTCCATCCTCCGCCTCCCTCCCGGTCGCCCGCAGGCGTCCAGAATAGTGAGGCAGTGTCCGGTTCCCGAGCACGCACCACCGGTCGGGGGACCACGCAGGTGTGTTACGACGCCTCGGCGGCACTCACCGTCGCAAGATCGACACCCAACGCCGCGAACGGACCCCTCGCACCTGGCAGAACCCGCACCGCGCGCTGCTGGTCCCGCGTCAGCCATCCCGCCTCGACCGCCCGCTCCAGCACCGCCGCCGGGACCGCGCCGGCCAGGTGCTCCCGCCGCTCCGTCCAATCCAGACAGTCGCGCAGCAACGGCCGCCGCGGCCGACCCGGGACCGCCACGCCGAGATCCGCCAGCACCTCGCGTCCGGCGCCGGTCAGCGCGAGCCCGTCCGACACGTCGATCAGCCCCCGCTCGACCATCCCGTCCCGCAACGCGACCCCGAGCGTCCCGGCCAGATGGTCGTAACAGCTTCGCGCGAACGACAATCGCTGTACCCGCAACGAAGTCCGCAGCCCGTCCGGCCGTTTCAGTTCGGCATGCTGCGCCAGATGCTCGATCAACTCCGCGACCCGCGGATTCGCCAGCCGGACGTAAGCGTGCCGTCCCTGCTTCACCCGGGCCACGAACCCGGCGTCGGCCAACCGCGTCACGTGCTCGCTGGCCGTCGAGACCGCGATCCGCGCCGCGGCCGCCAGTTCGCCGACAGTCCAGGCGCGGCCGTCGAGCAAAGCGAGGCACATGGTCGCGCGGCTCGGGTCGGCGAGCACGGCGGCGACCTCGGCCAGTGCGACGGTTTCCATGTCCTCACGGTAGAGCGGGGAAGCTTCGGCCGCGGCCGAACTGACGCGTTACAGCGCGTCGAGGAACTTCGCGCCCAGCGAGACGGCCGGTTTGGAGTCGTTGGCCCCCTCCAGGAACACCGCGAACGCCAGGTCGCCGCGGTAGCCGACGAACCAGCCGTGCGCCTCCGCGCCGTCCCCGAACTGCGCGGTGCCGGTCTTGCCGAACACCGGACCGGAGTGGGACAGCCCGGTCGCCGTTCCGCCGGTGACGACCTCGCGCATCATTCCGCGCAACGCCGACAGCACCGAGGACGGCGGCGCGTTGTAGCCGGTGTTGACCTTGGTGCCGTCCTCCCACAGCCGGGGCACGACGCTGCGCCCGGACGCCGCGGTCGCCGCCATCACCGCCGCGCCCATCGGGCTGACCTGCACCTTGCCCTGGCCGATGCCGTCCTCGACCTGCTCGTCCGCGTTCGCCGCCGGATCGACGCGGCCCATCTCGGTGGACAGGCCGTCGATCGCGAAGTCCGCGTTGAGGCCGAACTGGGTGGCCGCCTTCGCGAGCCCGTCGGCGGGCAGCTGCGACGCGAGCCGGGCGAACGTGGTGTTGCAGGACTTCGCGAACGCCTTGTGCACAGTGGTCGTGCCGAGGTCGAAGCCTTCGTTGGAGAGCGTGCGGGTGCCGATCCGGTCGGTCAGCGGACACGGCACCGAGGAATCCGGCGTGACCATCCCGGCTTCCAGCGCCGCGGTCGCGGTGACGATCTTGAACGTCGACCCCGGCGCGTACTGGCCGCTGAACGCCGAGGAAGCGTTGGTGACGCTGCCGTTCTGCGCCACCGCGAGCAGGTCGCCGGTGGACGGCTGGAGGGCGACGAGGACCGCCTTGCCGTGGTAGCCGTCAACCGCCTTCTGCGCCGCGCTCTGAGTGGCGGCGCTGAGCCCGGTAACGGCCGGTTTGCGGTCGCCGTCCGGGTTCCCGAACAGGGTCTCCAGGTTCTTGCCCGTGCTGTCCACGCGCTCGACCGCGAAGGCCTGCGCCGCCTGCCCGTGTCCCGTGAGCACGTTGCGGAGCAGCGGGAACGCCTTGTCGTCAGCCAGTTTCAGCCCGCCGCTGCCGGAGACGACGAGCGGTTTGCCGTCGCGGTCGACGACTGCCGGGACGTCCGAGGACGCGAGCGCCAGCCGCTGGCCCGCTTCCAGCTTGGGATGCAGCACCGTCGGCGCCCAGTGGACCCGCCAGGCGCCCTGTGCCTGGACGAGGCCGAGGGTGCCGGAGTACGTCCAGATGCGGCCGGGGCCGAGATTCCAGGTGATGGTGTAGCCCGCCGTGGCCTTGCCGCCCTGCGCCGCGCCGACGTCGCCGAGCTTGGCGGTCAGCTGCGTGGGGTGCAGCATCCCCCACGCGTCCTGCATCGCGGTCGAAGCCGCCAGCGGCTCGTCGGTGGCCTTGCTGGCGGCGTCGGAGTCCTTCCCGGCGAAGGCGAGCAGGTACTCGCGAGCTGCCGACGTCGGATCGTTCGGCTGAGCGGCGGCCGACGCCGTCTCCGAACCCGGCGAGGCCGCTGTCGATCCCCCGCCGTTGAGCAGCACGACCGCTGCCACCACGATCGCGACCACGGCCAGCGCGCTCCCGATCAGCACGCCCTTCTTCGCGGCAGGACTCACCGTCGCATCCCCCTCGCCCACGCGGTCCGCCCGCGTCCCTGGCTCAGCTTGCCCATCGCTGGACGAGAGCGGGCGTTACCTCGGGGAACGGGACGATTTCGTGATCAAAGCCGGGATGTATAGGTCGTTATACAGTTTGATGGGGCGGGGCGGCCAAGCCCGAACCGGACAAGGCGTCACGCCCTCCGGCGAGCGCGCTGCCACCACACCCCGGCCACGACCAGCGCCGCCACCAGCACGCCCGAGCTGATCAGCTGGGTCCTGGCGCTGGGATCCCCGGCCATCACCGCCAGGATCGCCACCATCGCGGCCAGCGTCGCCCAGGTCAGATACGGGAACCCCCACATGCGCACGGTCAGGCTGTCCGGCGCGGTGCGTTCCAGCTGCCGGCGCACGCGCAACTGGGTGCAGGCGACCATGATCCACACGATCAGCAGCACGGAACCGACCGCGTTGAGCAGGTACTGGAACACGGTGTCCGGCCAGAGCGCGTTGAGCGCCACGGCGACGAAGCCGAACAGCACCGAAGCCGCGACCGCGAAGACGGGCACCCCTGCACTGTCCACTTTGGTCAGTGCGCGGGGAGCGTGGCCGCGCCGCGCCAGCGAGTACACCATGCGGGCCGCGCCGTACATGTTGGTGTTCAGCGTGGACAGCAGGGCGAACAGCACGACGACGTTCATGATCTGCCCGGTCGCCGGGATCCCGATGCGTTCGAGGACCGCGGCGAACGGGCTCTGCCCGGGCTGGACGCTCGTCCACGGCAGGAGCGACACGATGACCAGCATGGAACCGATGTAGAACACCGAAATCCGCACGACCGCGTTGCGCACCGCCCTGCCGACGGCGTGCGCGGGGTCGTCGGATTCCGCGGCCGCGATGGTCACCACTTCCAGGCCGCCGAAGGTGAAGACCACCGCGAGGAGCCCGGTCCCGACGCCTTGCCATCCGTGGGGCAGCAGCCCGCCGTAGCCGAGGAGATTGGCCGTGCCGACAAAAGAAGTGCCCGGGAGCACGCCGAAAAACGCGAGCACGCCGAGGACCAGGAATCCCACGACCGCCACGACCTTGATCAGCGCCAGCCAGAACTCGAGTTCGCCGAACCGGGACACCGCGGTGAAGTTGAACGCGGTCAGCACCGCCATGAAGACCAGGACCAGCACCCACTGCGGAACACCGGGCAGCCAGCCGTTGACGATGATGGCCGCCGCGGTGGCCTCCACGGCGAGCACGACGACCAGCGCGGCCCAGTACAGCCAGCCGATGGCGAAACCGGCCCACGGCCCGAACGCGCGCTCGGCGTGCACGGAGAACGACCCGCTGGACGGGATCGCGGCGGCCATTTCCGCCATCATGCGCATGACCAGCATCGCGAGCGTGCCCGCGAGCACGAAGGACAGCACGATGCCGGGCCCGGCGAGCTTGATCCCGACGCCGGAGCTGACGAACAATCCGGAACCGATCACGCCGCCCATCGCGAGCATGGCGAGGTGCCGCTGGCGCAAGCCGGCGGACAGTCCCTCGGTCGCCGGTTCGGCGGCGGCTTCTGAAGTCATGAGGAATCCCTAGCAGACGCTCGCCCGGCCGGCGGACCCGAGGCCTGGCGCCGGTCAGGCAGGCGGCGGTCCGGGCCGGTACCGGGCTTTGCGGCGGAAGCGTTCGCCCCGCGGGCCGAGGATTTTCGCCCCGCGGACCGAGGATGCTGAGGAATTCCGCCGCGTGCTGATCGGCGTTCCCGAACCAGTGCGGCAGACGCGTGCCGAATTCGGCGACCTCGCCGGTGCCGAGCACGAAATCCCGATCATCCGCAGCCGCCCGCTGAGGACGTGCAGCCAGTGGTATCCCTCGTGCGCACGCGGATCCGGTTCGAGCCGGTCGGTCAGCCCGGCCGGGTTCGCACCGCCCGGATTCCAGCCGCGACAGGGTGCTGACCGCGATGCCGGTGGTCTCCGACAACGCGGGCAGAGTGATCCCGCTGCGGCGGCGCAGCTCGCGCAGCCGAGGCCCGACCGCGGCGAGCACGGCGCCGAACTCTTCGCCAAGAACTTTGCCGAAACGGTCTTGCTCCGGGCACCCGCGCCCGGAGCAAGACCGTGCCAGCTCACGCCTTCGCGACCGCCACGCGGACCTTCAGGCCCTCGCCGACCGTGCCGTCGAAGCCCTCGGCCACCTCGCCGTAGGACACCGACGCCGCGAGCGTTTCGGACGCGACGAACTCCTCGTGCTTGCGCACCGCGGCAGTCACCTCACCCACAGCGTCCACGGTCAGCGAGATCCGGTCGCCGACGTCGAGACCGGCCTCGCGGCGGGCCTGCTGGACCACGCGGACCAGGTCGCGCGCCAGGCCCTCGGCGGCAAGGTCTTCGGTGACCTCGGTGTCCAGCACGACCAGACCGGCCCCGCCGGGCAGTTCGGCCGCCGCGCCGCCGCCGGAGGCCACCAGCCGCCGGTCGTACTCGCCCTCGGCCAGTTCGACGCCCGCCGCCACGACCGCGCCGGACGCGTTCGTCGTCCAGTCCCCCGCCTTGACCGCCTTGATCACCTGCTGCACGGCCTTGCCGAGCCGCGGACCGGCTGCCCGCGCGTTCACCGCGACCTCGAACGTGCCGTGCGCGGCGACGTCGGTGGTCAGCTCCACCGACTTCACGTTCACCTCGTCCCGCAGGATCTCGGTGAACCCGCGCAGCGGTTCGACGTCTTCGGCCGCGACCACGAGCTTCGCCAGCGGCAGCCGCACCCGCAGCTTGTTCGCCTTGCGCAGCGCCAGCGCCGACGACGCCACCTGCCGCACCTTGTCCATCGCGGTCACCAGCGCCGCGTCGGCGGGCAGGTCGAGCGCGTTCGGCCAGTCGGCCAGGTGCACCGAGCGGCCGCCGGTCAGCCCGCGCCACACCGTTTCGGTGGTGAGCGGCAGCAGCGGCGCGACAACCCGGCAGGTCACCTCCAGCACGGTGTGCAGCGTGTCGATCGCGTCCTGCTCGCCCGCCCAGAAACGGTCGCGCGACCGGCGGACGTACCAGTTCGTCAGCACCTCGAGGAAGTCCCGCACGGTCTGGCACGCGCCCGCGATGTCGTAGCCGTCCATCGCGGACTCGACGTCGGTGACGAGTTCGTGCGTTTTCGCCAGCACGTACCGGTCGAGCAGATGCGGCGAATCCGTGCGCCACTGCCCCTGCTTGCCTTCGGCGTTCGCGTACAGGGCAAGGAAATAGTACGAGTTCCACAGCGGCAGCACGGCCTGGCGGACCGCGTCGCGGATCCCCCGGTCGGTCACCACGAGGTTGCCGCCGCGCAGGATCGGGCTCGCCATGAGGTACCACCGCATGGCGTCGGACCCGTCGCGGTCGAAGACCTCGTTGACGTCCGGGTAGTTCCGCAGCGACTTCGACATCTTCTGGCCGTCGGAGCCGAGCACGATGCCGTGCGACACGCAGGTGCGGAACGCCGGCCGGTCGAACAGCGCGGTCGCGAGCACGTGCAGCAGGTAGAACCAGCCGCGGGTCTGCCCGATGTACTCCACGATGAAATCGCTCGGGTAGTGGTGCTCGAACCATTCGCGGTTCTCGAACGGATAGTGCACCTGGGCGTACGGCATCGAGCCGGAGTCGAACCACACGTCGAGCACGTCCGGCACGCGGCGCATCGTCGACTTGCCGGTCGGGTCGTCCGGGTTCGGCCGGGTCAGCTCGTCGATGTAGGGCCGGTGCAGGTTGTCCAGCCGCACGCCGAAGTCCGCCTCCAGCTCGTCCAGCGAGCCGTAGACGTCGACGCGCGGGTAGGCCGGGTCGTCCGAGCGCCACACCGGGATCGGCGTGCCGAAGTAGCGGTTGCGGGAGATCGACCAGTCGATGGCGTTCTCCAGCCACTTGCCGAACTGGCCGTCCTTGACGTTCTCCGGGTACCAGGTGATCTGCTGGTTCAGCTCGACCATCCGGTCCTTGAACTGCGTCACCGCGACGAACCACGACGACACCGCGCGGTAGATCAGCGGGTTCCGGCAGCGCCAGCAGTGCGGGTAGGAGTGGTCGTAGGTCTCGTGCCGCAGCAGCACCGCGCCCTGGCGCTCCGCGCCGCCGGTGCCGTTCTTGAGGTCCCGCACGATGTCCGGGTTCGCGTCGAAAACCTGCTGCCCGGCGTAGTCCGGCACGGTGTCGTCGAACTTGCCGTGCGCGTCGACCGGCGTCACCGGGGTGATCCCGGCCGCGTCGGTGACGACCTTGTCCTCGGCGCCGTAGGCGGGCGCGATGTGCACGACGCCGGTGCCGTCTTCGGTGGTGACGTAGTCCGCGGAAAGCACGCGGTGCGCGTTCTCCGTGCCGACGAAGTACGGGAACGGTGGGGCGTAACGGGTTCCGAGCAGTTCCGCGCCGGTGTAGTGCGCGACGACCGTCGGCTCCTCGCCAAGTTCGCGGGCGTACGCGGCGACGCGCGCCTCGGCGAGCAGGAACCGCTTGCCCTCGCTTTCGACGACGACGTACTGCACCTCCGGGTGCACCGCGGTCGCGAGGTTGGACGGCAGCGTCCACGGTGTCGTGGTCCAGATCAGCAGATACGTGCCGTCGAGGTCGTTGCCGTTGCCCTCGATGCGGAATCCGACCGTGACGGCCGGGTCCTGCCGGTTGCGGTAGACGTCGGCGTCCATGCCCAGCTCGTGGTTGGACAGCGGCGTCGCGTCGCGCCAGCAGTAAGGCAGGACACGGTAGCCCTCGTAGACGAGTCCCTTGTCCCACAAGCGTTTGAACGCCCAGAGCACCGACTCCATGTAGGTGACGTCGAGCGTTTTGTAGTCGTTGTCGAAGTCGACCCAGCGGGCCTGGCGCGTCACGTAGTCGCGCCATTCGTCGGTGTAGCGCAGCACGGACTCGCGCGAAGCCTCGTTGAACTTCGCGATGCCCATCTCTTCGATCTCGGTCGTCTCGGTGATCCCGAGCTGCCGCATCGCCTCGAGTTCGGCGGGCAGGCCGTGGGTGTCCCAGCCGAACCGGCGCTCGACGTGCTTGCCCTTCATCGTCTGGTAGCGCGGGACGATGTCCTTGACGTACCCGGTGAGCAGGTGCCCGTAGTGCGGGAGGCCGTTGGCGAAGGGCGGTCCGTCGTAGAAGACGTACTCGTTGTCGCCGTTCGTGCCCTCGGGGCGGGCGTCGACGGTCGCCTGGAAGGTCCGGTCGCTCTCCCAGTACGCGAGGACGCTCTCCTCCAGCGCGGGGAACGACGGCTGGGACGGGACCGTGGTCTCTCCGCCCGGCGAAGCCTGGGGGTACATCCGGGTGCGCTCCTTGCGTTCGTCGCTCGTACGGGCGACCGGCGGCCGCCCACACGGGGACGAGACGCTCGCGCGTCACGCGGTACCACCCCGCTTGCCCGGCACGCTGCTCCCGGGCCACTCGTTGCACGGCTGTCACGGGCCGCACCCGTCCGGTTCTACTGCGGGCTCGCGCCCGGTTCTTCCGGAGGCTCCCCGGTGATGGCCGGATCGACGCCTTGCTGCTTTCAGGCTAACTCCTCGCCGCGAACCGCTTTCCGCCTGCCCCGGCTGCGCACCGTCGCCGCCGTGAGCGCCGCGGCCGCCAGCCACAGCCCGGCCGAGGCGAACCCGAGCAGGTGCAAGCCGTGCACGAACGACGCGTGCGCCGCCGGTTCCCCCGCCACCGCACCGAAAACCGCCACGCCGAGCGCACCGCCCGCCTGCCGTGCCGCGTTGTTGATCCCGCCCGCGATGCCCGCGCGCTCCCCTGGTGCGTCGGCCACCGCCGCGGTCACCACGGCGGCAGTGAGCAGTCCCATCCCGACACTGAGCACCAGCAGGGTCGGCAGCAACGTGCCGTACCCGGTGCCGGGGCCGATCCGCAGCAGGTTCAGCATCGCCGCCGCGCCGAGCAGGAGCCCGGCCAGGATCTGCGGGCGCGGGCCGAACTTCGCGGTGAGCCGTCCGGTGACCGGGCCGAGCAGCACCAGCGGGACGAACATCGGCAGCATCGCGACCCCGGCGGCGATCGGGCCCGCGCCGAGGATGTCCTGCAGATAGAGCGTGAACACCAGCACCGAACCGAGGCCGGCGAAGTTCATCGCCGCGGACACCAGGTTCGCGCCCGCCGTCTGCCGGGACCGCAGCAGCGACAGCGGCAGCATCGGTTCGGCGGAGCGCTTCTCCACGACCACGAACGCCACTGCCGCCGCGGCCGCGAGCCACCCGGCCCACGGCGTTTTCGCGATCACCGCATACACCCCGGCCCCGAGCGCCAGCGCCGCGGCCGCCGCCCCCGGAACGTCGACGCGGCCCGGTTTCCGGACGTCCGGCGGCACCAGCCGGCGAGTCGCGACGGCCGCCGCGGCGACGATCGGAACGTTCAGCCAGAACACCGGCCGCCATCCGGCCGCCTGCACGAGAATCCCGCCCAGCAGCGGCCCGGCGGGCAGGGCGAGCGCCGAAATCCCGGCCCAGACCCCCAGCGCGCGGGCGCGTTCCGCACGGCCGGGGAACGTCCCGGTGAGCACGGCCATCGTGCCCGGCAGCAACAACGCCGCCCCGACCCCTTGCACCGCACGAGCCGCGACGAGCCACCCCGCCGACCGCGCCAGCCCGCACGCGGCCGACGCGGCGCCGAAAACGACCAGCCCGGCCAGCACCACGCCGCGATGCCCGAGGACGTCGCCGAGCGCTCCCCCGGTCAGCAGCAACGCAGCGAGCACGACCGAATACCCGGCCACCACCCACTGCAACTGCGGGACGTCGGCGTGCAGTTCGCTGCCGAGGGTGGGAAGAGCGACGTTGACGACGGTGACGTCAAGCTGCACCAGGAACATCCCGGCGCACATGGTGAACAAGATCGCGGTGCGCATGGGTCCAGCAGACACCGGGGACGCTTCCGTCGCGGCGGAAGTGTGCCGGGGGCATGCTGGACGCATGGAAGGAGACGCCGACATCGCGCGCACCGCCGCCCTGTTCGCCGATCCGGCGCGGGTCCGCGTGCTGATGGCCCTCGCGGACGGGCGTTCGCTGGCCGCGTCCGTGCTGGCCGGCGAAGCGGGCCTGACCGCGCAGGGCGTCAGCGCGCACCTTTCGAAACTCCTGGCAGCGGGCCTGGTGACCGCGGAAAAGTCCGGCAGGCACCGGTTTTACCGCATCGCCGGCGCGGCTCCGGAACTGCTGGAAGCGCTCGCCCGGCACTCCCCCGCGCGCCCCGTCCGCTCGCTGCGGGAGGGCACGCGCGCGGAAGCCTTGCGCACCGCGAGATTGTGCTACGACCACGTCGCCGGGCGGCTAGGCGTGACTGTCACCGCGGCATTGCTCGACCGGGGCGCACTGGCCACTGTGGACGGTGAGCCGACCACCCGGCGGCGGCCCGGGGACCGGATTTCGTCGCAGCTGCAAGAACATCCGTACGTGCTGGGACCCGCTGCCGACGACGTCTTCGCCGCGTTAGGCGTAGATGTCGCGGCGGCGAAGAAGAACCGTCGTCCGCTGCTGAGGTTTTGCCTTGATTGGACGGAACAGCGGCACCACTTGGCCGGGGCATTGGGTGCGGCGGTCACGCAGCGGTTCCTGGACGCGGGATGGCTCCGTTCGCGCGCGAAAGCACATCGAGCGGTACAGCTGACCGAAAGCGGCGCGAGGGTGCTTGAAGAGGTGCTGGGGGTCAGCGGTGTGCCGCGGCCAGCACCGCGTCCGGACCGCACCGCGCACACGGCGTGAAGCCGAGCTGCCGGGCCTCCCCGACGCCGATCGGGATCGTGTCGCGGCCGGACAGCCAGCCGCAGTCCACCAGGTGATAGCGCGGGTACTCGTCGACGACCACGACCTCGTCCTCGAGTTCCTTGACCACCTCTAGGTCTTCCGGCGCGGTCTCCTCCACGCCGGGCGGCGTGTCGCGCACCGCCTTCGCCGCGGACTTGGGCTCGCTTCCCGAAACGGGCTTCCCCGTCTCCGGTTCCGGCACGTCCGCCGGATCGCCCAGCTCGCCTGCCTTGGGAAGCAGCGCGGTCTGTTCGGCGTCCGTCTCGGCCGGGGCCTCGTCGTCCTTGTCCTCCGCGGGCTTCTCGTCCGCCGAGTCCTCCTCCGCATCCGCGTCCGGCTCCGCGTCGGCACCGGGCTCGGCGTCCGCGCGCTTGCGCCGCCGCAGCCAGTCGACGAGCAGGAGGAGCCCGGCGAGCACGGACAGGCCGATGGAAACCCAGGCCCACAGCGAGGTGCCCGTGATGAGCGCCGTGACGAGCAGCCCGAGAGCCGCCAGCACCAGAAGGAGGACGATGTAGAGCACGCTGAATTACAACACGGGCGGCCCGGTATCCGGGCGCGACCCGCCCACGCGGCGTACCGCTCCGGTGCCCCGCTGTGGCGGCACCGGAGCGGGACACGCCGAAACCCCGCCGGGTCGGAAGGTCATCCGGCGGGGTGCGTAACGGCGGTAGGTCAGCCGGCCTCGGCGCGCGGGCCGAACGAGTAGCCCTGACCGCTGCTGCCGGTCGAGGACTGGCTCGAACCCGAGGACGCCGACGCCGGGGCCGCGGAGCCGCGGTCGTCCAGCTCGCGCAGCTGGGACTCGAGGAAACCGCGCAGCCGGGTGCGGTATTCGCGCTCGATCGTGCGGAGTTCCTCGATCTTCTTGCCCAGAGCGCCCTTCTCGGCGTTCAGGTTGTTCATCGTCTCGGTGTACTTGCGCTGCGACTCGCGTTCCATCGTGGTCGCCTTGTCGCGCGCCTGGCGCTCCAGCGTCTCGGCGCGCGTGCGCGCGTCGTTCAGCATCGTCTCGGCGCGCGTGCGCGCCTCGTTCACCATCGAGTCGGACTTCGCCCGGGCATCGGAGAGCAGCTGCTCGGACTTGGTCCGCGCCTCCGCCAGCATGCCGTCGGACTCGGTCTTCGCCTCGGCGGTGAGCCGGTCGGCCATCTCCTGCGCCAGGCCGAGCACCTTGGCGGCCTGGACGTTCGGCTCGGCGCTGTCGGGGACCATCGAGTGCGCCTGGGTCTGCTCCATCGCCGAAGCGGGAGGCGGAACCGGGGCGAGCCGCCGCGACGGCTCGGGGTCGCGGCCCGGCGGCGGGCCGGCGACCTTCGCGTTCTCGAGTTCCGAGCGGGTCGATTCCAGCTCGTTGTCGAGCTGCTCCACCTGCTGGCGCAGCTCGTTGTTGTCCTCGATCAACCGGGCAAGCTCGGTCTCCACCAGGTCGAGGAACGCGTCCACCTCGTCCTCGTTGTAGCCCCTCTTGCCGATGGGCGGCTTGCTGAACGCGACGTTATGCACGTCAGCGGGGGTCAACGACATCAGATCACCTCACGCACTCCATGGCCTGCAGGACACACCCGGGTTTTCCCCGATCACCTGGGTGTCAGTTGCATCGCGAAGAACACAACCAACAGCAGCACCATAATCGACAAGTCCAGTCCTACGCCGCCGATCCGGACCATCGGAATGATCCTGCGGAACAACCGCACCGGCGGGTCGGTCACTGTGTAGATGGTCTCGAGCGTCACCGCAACCCCTCCGGCGGGACGCCATTCCCGTGCGAAAGTCCGCACGAGCTCGACCACGATCCGGGCCGTGAGCAGCAGCCAGAAGGCAAACAGCACGTACCAGATCGCAAGCCACACAGCATTCACGGCGACCACTCTAGCGGGGGACAGCCCGGTTGGGCGCGACCAGCCGCTTCCAGGGCGGCATAGTCGACAAAATCACGTCTGGCTGCGCCCAGCGGTCCGATGATGTTCACCCGCGCAGGAACAATCCGCCCTCGGCGATCCGCCTGCGGTCCTCGGCGGTCACGTCGACGTCGGGCGGTGAGAGAAGGAACACCTTGTTGGTGACCTTGTCCATCGACCCGCGCACGGCGAACGCCAGTCCCGCCGCGAAGTCCACGATCCGCTTGGCGTCCGCGTTCTCCATCTCGGTGAGGTTGATGATCACCGGGATGCCCTCGCGGTAGTGCTCGCCGATCGCCCGCGCCTCGATGTAGCTCGTGGGGTGCAGGGTGGTGATCCGGCTGAGCGGGTCCCGCGCCGGCGCGGCGACCGGTTCGGCGACCGGCCGCAGCCGGGCGACCGGCTCCGGCTGGCGGTCCACGGCGAGCGCGCCGTGGGTGGCCGGCTCGGCCGCCATCGACCGCGACCGGACGCGCGCGGCGGGCTCGTCGTAGCTCTCTTCGACGTCGCGGTAGCGGGCCCGGGACCGGGCTGGCGGCTGGTCGTAACCGTCGTCGTACTCGTCGTAACCGTCGTCGTAGCCGTCTTCGTCCGCGGGCACCATCCCGAAGTAGGCCTTCAGCTTCTGCAGCGCGCTCATGCCTCTCCCTAGCCCTTGCCGCTCCCGCACCGTTGTGCCCCGCCCGGCCGGACACGAAACGTGACCACCGGGCGGACTCCCTACGGCGAGGCTAAACCGCGCCCGCCGAGCAACGCGGTTCCGACACGCACACACGTCGAGCCGTGCCGGATCGCCTGGTCCAGATCATGGCTCATTCCGGCGGACACGTCAGCCGCTTCCGGATACCGGGCGCGGACTCTTTCCGCCGCCTGGGCCAGGCGGGCAAAAGCGGTGCCCGGGTCCTCCCCCAACGGGGCCACGGCCATCACGCCGCGCAGTCGCAGCTCCCCCGTGCGGGCGATGCGGCCGGCGAGGGCGTCGACCTCCTCCAGCGGGGTCCCGCCGCGCGAGACGTCGCCGTCGAGGCTCACCTGGACCAGGACGTCGAGCGGTCCGGTCCGCTCGCCCGCCTCCTGCGCGGCGGCGACCGCCCGGGCGAGCGCGTCGGCGAGCCGAGCCGAGTCGACCGACTGCACCTCGGCCGCCCAGCGCACGACCGAACGCGCCTTGTTCCGCTGCAGCCGCCCGACCATGTGCCAGCGCGGCGCGGCTTCCGGACGCAATTCGGCGACCTCGGCCGCCTTCGGACCGGCTTCCTGGTCGCGGTTTTCGGCGAGGTTCAGCAGCCCGAGGTCGGTCAGCAGCGCGGCGTCGGCCGCCGGGAAGGTCTTGGTGACGCCCAGCAGCCGCACCTCGTCGCGGGAACGCCCGGCCTCCGCGCAGGCGGTCGCGATGCGGTCTTCGACCGCGGCCAGCGACGCCGCCAGCTCCGCCCGCCGCGCGGCCGTCTTCTCCGCCGCGTCCTCGGTCACGCCTTCTCCTCTTCCAGCCAGGTGATGCCCGCGATCCGGCCGGTGGTGCCGTCCCGGCGGTAGCTGAACAGCGTCTTGTCCTCCGCGGTGCACCGCGGATCCGCGCCGACCCGTCCGACGCCCAGGTCGGCCAGCTGCTGCCAGAGCCCGGCGCGCAGGTCCAGACCAGCGGTGCCCTTGCGCGTTTTGCAGGAGCTGCCGGGCAGATGCTTCTCGACGTCCGCCGCCATCGCGGCCGGGACCTCGTAGCAGTCGCCGCAGATCGCCGGGCCCAGCAACGCTTCGACGCGGCCCGGTTCGGCGCCGAGTTCGCGCATCGCCTCCAGCGCGGCGGGCACCACGCCGACGCGCGCGCCGACCCGGCCCGCGTGCACCGCGGCGACGACACCGGCTTCCGGATCCGCCATGAGCACCGGGACGCAGTCGGCGACCAGCACCACGAGCGCGACGCCCGGCCGGTCGGTCACCAGCGCGTCGGTGGCTTCGGCGGCCGAGGTCTCGGTGCCGTCCACGATGGTGGCGGTGCGGCCGTGCACCTGCTCCATCCACGCCAGCCGGTCCTCGGCGAGGCCGAGTTCGGACGCCAGCCGCTTGCGGTTGGCGTAGACGTCGCCCGCGTCGTCGCCGACGTGGTCGCCGAGGTTGAAACTCTCGTACGGCGGCCGGGATGCCCCGCCGGCCCTGGTCGTGACCACTCGTCGTACTCGCACCCCGCCATCCTGCCAAAAACCGCGTCGGCTGCCCGGGTCGAGTCTCGTGAGTGTTCATGCCGGTTCTAACCGGCATGAACGCTCACGAGAGACCTGTCACGTATAAACATCTCCGTGACCACGAGAAATAAAAC
>NZ_JBSHAM010000132.1:0-17742 GCF_053611505.1 Amycolatopsis sp. NPDC054798
GTGCTTGTCAAGGCGGGAAAGATGCCTTGACAAGCACCCCCGAACCGCAGGGAAGGCTTCGTATCGGGGTGCAGGGCGGGGGCTGGCTGCCTGGAGGCGTGGGGTGTGGTGGTGGGGGTTTTAGGGAGTGGGGCTTACGCCCCGAAGCGGAATGGGCGTGGGAGTCCCCTGAAACCAAGTGTGGCCCGCTCCGGGGGACCGGAGCGGGCCACAAAGTGGTGTCAGATCGTCAGGACTGGGTCATCTTGCGCAGCACGTACTGCAGGATGCCGCCGTTGCGGTAGTAGTCCGCTTCGCCGGGGGTGTCGATGCGGACGACCGCGTCGAACTCCACCTTCGAGCCGTCTTCCTTCGTGGCGGTCACGTGCACCGTGCGGGGCGTCTCGCCCTCGTTCAGCTTCGTGATGCCTTCGATGTCGAAGGTTTCGGTGCCGTCCAGTTTCAGCGACGACGCCGACTCGCCCTCCGGGAACTGCAGCGGGATGACGCCCATGCCGATCAGGTTCGAGCGGTGGATGCGCTCGAACGATTCGGTGATCACCGCGCGGACGCCCAGCAGGCTGGTGCCCTTTGCCGCCCAGTCGCGCGACGAACCGGAGCCGTACTCCTTGCCGCCCAGTACGACCAGCGGGGTGCCCGCCGCGGCGTAGTTCTGGGCCGCGTCGTAGATGAACGCCTGCGGGGCGCCTTCCTGCGTGAAGTCGCGGGTGTAGCCGCCCTGCACGTCGTCCAGCAGCTGGTTGCGCAGCCGGATGTTGGCGAAGGTGCCGCGGATCATGACCTCGTGGTTGCCGCGGCGCGAGCCGTAGGAGTTGAAGTCCTTGCGGTCGATGCCGTGCTCGGTCAGGTAGCGGCCGGCCGGAGTGTCGGCCTTGATCGCGCCGGCGGGGGAGATGTGGTCGGTGGTGACCGAGTCGCCCAGCTTCGCCAGCACGCGGGCGCCCGAGATGTCCTGCACGGGAGCCGGTTCGGCGGTCATGCCGTCGAAGTACGGGGGCTTCCGGACGTAGGTGGACTCGGCGTCCCATTCGAAGGTCTTGCCGGTCGGCGTCGGCAGCGACTTCCACCGCTCGCCGCCGTCGAAGACGTCCGCGTAGTCCTTGGTGAACATCTCCTGCGTGATCGCGGAGTCGATGGTCTCCTGGATCTCCTGCGGCGACGGCCAGATGTCCTTCAGGAACACGTCGTTGCCGTCGGAGTCCTGGCCCAGCGGCTGCGTCGCGAAGTCGAAGTCCATCGTCCCGGCCAGCGCGTAGGCGATGACCAGCGGCGGGGACGCCAGGTAGTTCATCTTGACGTCCGGGTTGATCCGGCCCTCGAAGTTCCGGTTGCCCGAAAGCACCGAAACCGCGGTGAGGTCGTTCTCCTGGATCGCGGCGGAGATCTCGTCCGACAGCGGGCCCGAGTTGCCGATGCAGGTGGTGCAGCCGTAGCCGACCAGGTGGTAGCCCAGCTTCTCGAGGTACGGCCAGAGACCGGCCTTGTTGTAGTAGTCGGTGACGACCTGCGAACCCGGGGCCATCGACGTCTTCACCCACGGCTTGACCGACAGGCCCTTGTCGACCGCGTTGCGCGCGAGCAGCGCCGCGCCCAGCATGACCGACGGGTTGGAGGTGTTGGTGCACGAGGTGATCGAGGCGATCACCACGGCGCCGTGGTCGAGCACGAACTCGCCGCGGTCGGCGGTGGACACCTTGACCGGCTTGGTCGGCCGGCCGGTGGCCCCGTTGGCCGCGGACTGCACCGGCACGGCGGTCTCGTCCTGGAACGACAGCGCGGCCGGGTCAGAGGCCGGGAAGCTCTCCTCGACGGACTCGTCGACGTTCGTGTGCGGGGTGGGCTGCTCGTCCCCGACGTAGTCGTGCACCGACTTGCGGAACGAGGACTTCGCGTCGGTCAGCTCGATGCGGTCCTGCGGGCGCTTCGGGCCGGCGATCGACGGGACGACCGTCGACAGGTCCAGCTCGAGGTACTCCGAGTACTGCGCCTCGTGCGACGGGTCGTGCCAGAGGCCCTGCTCCTTGGCGTACGCCTCGACCAGCGCGACCTGCTCGGCCGAACGGCCGGTGAGCTTGAGGTAGCGGACGGTCTCGTCGTCGATCGGGAAGATCGCCGCGGTGGAGCCGAACTCCGGGCTCATGTTGCCGATGGTGGCGCGGTTGGCCAGCGGCACCTGGGCGACGCTCTCGCCGTAGAACTCGACGAACTTGCCGACCACGCCGTGCCGTCGCAGCATCTCGGTGATCGTGAGCACGACGTCGGTCGCGGTCACGCCGGCCGGGATCTCGCCGGTCAGCTTGAAGCCGACGACGCGCGGGATCAGCATCGACACCGGCTGGCCCAGCATGGCCGCCTCGGCCTCGATGCCGCCGACGCCCCAGCCCAGCACGCCGAGGCCGTTGACCATGGTGGTGTGCGAGTCGGTGCCGACGCAGGAGTCGGGGTACGCCTGGCCGCCGCGGGCCATGACCGTGCGGGCCAGGTGCTCGATGTTGACCTGGTGCACGATGCCGGTGCCCGGCGGGACGACCTTGAACTCGTCGAAGGCGCCCTGGCCCCAGCGCAGGAACTGGTAGCGCTCGCGGTTGCGCTCGTACTCGATCTCCACGTTGCGCTCGAAGGCGTCCGCGCGGCCGAACACGTCGATGATGACCGAGTGGTCGATGACCATCTCGGCGGGCGCGAGCGGGTTGACCTTGTCCGGGTCGCCGCCGAGGGCGGTCACGGCCTCGCGCATGGTGGCCAGGTCGACCACGCACGGCACTCCGGTGAAGTCCTGCATGATCACCCGGGCGGGCGTGAACTGGATCTCGATCGACGGGTCCGCGTTCGGATCCCAGCCGCCGAGCGCGCGGATGTGGCCGGCGGTGATGTTCGCGCCGTCCTCGGTGCGCAGCAGGTTCTCGAGGAGGATCTTCAGGCTGTAGGGCAGCCGGGCGGCGCCTTCGACCTTGTCCAGGCGGAAGATCTCGTACGAGTTCTCTCCCACCTGCAAGGTGTCCTTGGCGCCGAAGCTGTCCTTGCTAGGTGCAGTCACGTCTAACTCCAGTGGCATGGATTCCACGCCGCCGCCGGCGTGTCCTCCCGGGTCAGTTCGGTGTCGTATCCGGGTCGTCGGGTCGACCCAGGCGAGTCTTGCGCACCCCCACCGTAGAACCGGAACCGGGAGGGCACACCTCGTCCGTCGCCCCAAACAGTACGCGTGTCCTGTATTTCGTTCAAGACGACACGCGGAGTGACGTGCGCCATCCGGACACGCCGCTGCGCCAGGTCCCCCGAACAGGGGAAATGATCTCCGCGGTGTGTAAGTTCCTGCTGAGGCTTGTGATAGTGGTGTGACTGCAGTGGTACGCGGCGTGTCCTAACGGGACAGCCGGTGAGCGGAGGTGGCGGGGCGTGAGAGTCCGGCGGGGACGGTCCGGGACGGCGGGCGCGCTGGTGCGCGGCGCGGGAGCCCGGCGCGGCCTGACGGTGGCGGCGGTCTCCCTCGTGGCCCTGCTCGGCGCGACGGGAACCGGGCTCGCGGTGCCTCCGCCGCCGCCGAATCCGAGCGATTCGGCGATCGATTCGGCCAAGGGCGACGCGAACGCGAAGGCCGGCGAGGTCGGCCGGCTCACCAACCAGCTCGCGCAGGCCGAGCAGAAGCTCAGCGAACTGCAGGACAACGTCGAGCTGAAGCAGGAACAGGCCATGAAGGCCCTGGTCGACCTGCAGACCGCGCAGGACGAGGCCACCCAGGCGCAGAACGACGCGAAGTCCGCGCGCCAGGAGGCGGACGCGGCGGCAGGCGCGATCGAGAAGGCCCGCGAGGACGCGAAGAAGTTCGCCGCGGCGAGTTTCGAGCAGGGCAGCACGATCGGGTCGATCTCGGCGTACCTGACCTCGGACAGCCCGAAGGACCTGCTCGCCCGCGCCCAGCTGCTCAACGCCATCGGCGGCTCGCGGCTCAACGCGATGGACCGGCTCCAGCAGGCGCAGACCGAGAAGGCCAACAAGGACTCCGCCGCACGCAAGGCGCTGGAACTCGCGCAGCAGAAGCAGGACGCGGCCACCCGGGCGAAGGGCACCGCGGACGCCGCGCAGTCCGCCGCTGTGTCCGCGCAGGAGTCCCAGGCCGCGCAGAACACGCAGCTGGAAGCCAACAAGAGCTCCGTCGAGCAGCAGCTGTACGCCGCGCAGGCCAAGGTCAACGGCCTGCAGGGGCAGCGCCAGCGCTACCAGGACTGGCTCGCGCAGAAGCAGCGCGAGGACGAGGAGCGCGCGCGGCAGGCGGCCCTGCGGGCGGCCGCGGCGGCCAACAACAATGACGACGACGATGACAACGGCGGCGGGGGCGGCGGCCGTCGCCCGTCCCCGGCGGCGGGCGGCTCGATCGAAGCCGTGATCGCGCGGGCGCTGTCCAAGGTGGGCATGCCGTACGCGTGGGGAGGCGGCAACGGCAGCGGCCCGACCCGCGGCATCCGCGACGGCGGCGTCGCCGACCGGTACGGCGACTACCGCAAGATCGGCTTCGACTGCTCCGGCCTGATGATCTACGCCTTCGCCGGCGTGCGCGGCCTGCCGCACTTCAGCGGCTACCAGTACACCTCGGGCCGCCGGGTCCCGCTGTCGCAGATGCGCCGCGGCGACATGCTCTTCTGGGGCGGCTCGGGCGGCATCCACCACGTCGCGCTGTACCTGGGCAACGGGCAGATGGTCGAGGCCCCGCAGTCGGGTTCGTACGTGCGCGTGGCGCCGGTCCGCTACGGCGGCATCATGCCGTACGCGACGCGCCTCATCGGCTGAGCGGGCTCCACACGTACGGCGTCGTTTCGGTGACCGCCGTGAAGCCGAGCCGTTCGAGAATCGGGCGGCTGGTGGGCAACGCGTCGACCTGGAGATAGGCCACCCCGCGGGCCCGAGCCGCGCCGACCCGGTGCGCCACGAGCGCGCGGTAGAGGCCGCGGCCGCGCCATTCGGGCAGCGTCGCGCCGCCCCACAGTCCGGCGAATCCGGTGCCGGGCACCAGTTCCAGCCGCGACGCCGCGACGAACCGTCCGTCCGTTTCGGCGACGACGTGCGTGGTGGTCCCCGCGTCGGCGCGGGCGCGAGCGAGCAGGTCGGCGGCCACGGCGGCTTCGTCGTGGCCGAACACGGACGCCGAGAGCGTCGCGATGCGGAGCAGATCGTCGCCGCCGCTGGCTTCCCGCACGACGATGTCCGCGGACGGCGGGGCCGAAGCGGCGACCGAGTCGAGCGGGGCGATCAGGACGGTCTCGGTCTCCTCGGGCGTGAAACCGGCGGCGAGCAACCGCTGCGGCAGGTCCGCGGGACGGTCGTGGCTGCGGGTTTTCCACTCGAACTCCTCGCCGCGGGCGGCGAAGAAGGCGCGCTGGCGGGCGATCAGGTCGTCGAGGGCGTCGCCGGTCACGCCGAGGTCGGGCGGGCCGGAGACGAACCCCCGACGGCCGCCGGTGAGACGGGCCAGCGGGCCGTCGACAGTCAGCTGTTGTCCGGGTTCGGCCTGGGTGAGTTCGGCTCGGCGGACTTCGCGGTCGTAAGCGGCGAGCAGCCGCGCGGCGTCGGGCACGTCGGCAACCTAACCCGAGCTACCCCGGAGCGCGCGCGGGTTTTCGCAGCGGGCACCCTGGGGCCATGACTGAGAGCCCCCGGTTCGCCGGAATCGTGCTGGCCGGCGGGGCCGCGCGCCGCCTGTCCGGAGTGGACAAGCCGGAGCTGCGGATCGGCGGGATCTCCTTGCTGGGCCGGGCAGTCGAGGCGCTGGCGGGAGCGGAGCCGATCGTGGTGTGCGGGCCGCGGCGGCCGGGATACGACACGGTCGTCTGGACCCGCGAGGCCGTCCCCGGCACCGGACCGGTCGCCGCGCTGGCCGCTGGGCTGGAATCCATTGGCCGCGCTGAGATCGTCGTGCTGCTCGCCGCGGACCTCCCCGGCATCCGGCGCTCCACAGTGGACCGGCTGCGGTCCACTGTGGCCGACGCGGACGGGGCGGTGCTCGTGGACGCGGCGGGGGAGCGGCAATGGCTGGTGAGCGCTTGGCGCACCGCTGCTTTGCGCCAGGCGATGCCGGAGCGTCCGGAGAACGCGTCGTTGCGCCGGACGCTCGGCGGGCTGCGGATCGCCGAGACCGCCGCGGAACCCGGCGAGAGCGACGACATCGACACGCCGGAGGACCTGGAAAAGCACCGCTGACACGGGCTTCACAGCTGTCACACTGGCGATGCGATTGGCTGCCGTCGCGGGAAGTTAGCGACGCAGTAGGGTCGCGGGCGAGCACGCAGACGTGGAAACCCCTGGAGGAAGAGTGACCGAGCCCGGCTTCGCCGAGGGAGCGAACGGGCAGCAGCCCGGCACCCCGGCGCGGGACGCCCAGCTGCTGGAACGCACCGTGTTCGAGGTGAAGCGCGTCATCGTCGGCCAGGACCGGCTGGTGGAGCGCATGCTCGTCGGGCTGCTGGCGAAGGGGCACCTGCTGCTCGAAGGCGTGCCCGGGGTCGCGAAGACGCTGGCGGTCGAGACGTTCGCGCGCGTCGTCGGCGGATCGTTCTCCCGTGTGCAGTTCACCCCCGACCTGGTGCCCGCCGACATCCTCGGCACGCGCATCTACCGCCAGGGCGCCGAGCGCTTCGACGTCGAACTGGGTCCGGTCGTGGCGAACTTCGTGCTCGCCGACGAGATCAACCGCGCCCCGGCGAAGGTGCAGTCGGCGATGCTGGAGGTGATGGCCGAGCGGCACGTGTCGATCGGCGGCAAGACCTTCCCGATGCCCGACCCGTTCCTCGTGCTGGCCACGCAGAACCCGATCGAGAACGAGGGCGTGTACCCGCTGCCGGAGGCCCAGCGCGACCGGTTCCTGTTCAAGATCCTGGTCGAGTACCCCTCCGCCGAGGAGGAGCGCGAGATCATCTACCGGATGGGCGTCACGCCCCCGGAGCCGCACGAGGTGCTGAGCCCGGCGGAGCTGGTGCGCCTGCAGGGCGTCGCGTCGCAGGTGTTCGTGCACCACGCGCTGGTCGACTACGTCGTGCGGCTGGTGCTGACCACGCGCACCCCGAACGACCACGGGCTTTCCGACGTCGCGGGCTGGGTGTCCTACGGCGCTTCGCCGCGCGCGAGCCTCGGCATCATCGCCGCGGCCCGGGCGCTGGCGCTGGTGCGCGGCCGCGACTACGTGCTCCCGCAGGACGTCGTCGACGTCGTGCCGGACGTGCTGCGGCACCGGCTCGTGCTGTCCTACGACGCGCTGGCCGACGGCGTGCCGGTCGACCACATCGTCACCCGCGTGCTGCAGACCGTGCCGCTGCCGCAGGTTTCGGCCCGGCCGCAGGGCGGCGCCGGCCCGGTGCCGGCGGGCGCGCCTGTCAGGTAACGGCGTGGCTGGAACCTCCTCGAAAGAACCGGGCGGACGTCCCGGCTGGGCGCCGCCGATCCTGCGCGGCGACCGGATGGAAGCGGGACTGCGCACCCTCGAACTCGAAGTGCGCCGCCGCCTCGACGGGCTGTTGCAGGGCAACCACCTCGGGCTCGTCCCGGGGCCGGGTTCGGAGCCCGGCGAGGCCCGCCCGTACCAGCCCGGCGACGACGTGCGCCGGATGGACTGGGCGGTCACCGCGCGCACGACGACGCCGCACATCCGCGAAACCGTCGCGGACCGCGAGCTGGAGACGTGGGTCGTGGCGGACATGTCGGCGAGCCTCGACTTCGGCACCGCGCTCTGCGAGAAGCGGGACCTGGTGGTCTGCGCGACCGCGGCCGTCGCGCATCTGACCGGCGGCGGCGGGAACCGGATCGGCGCGATCGTGTCCAACGGCGAAGGCAGCACCCGGATCCCGGCGCGCGGCGGGCTTCCGCACGCACGCGGTCTCGTCCGGCGGCTGGCCGAGACTCCCCGCGCCGCCGAGGGCGTTCGCGGTGATTTCGCCGGTGCGCTGGAGCAGTTGCGCCGTCCGCCGCGCCGGCGCGGCCTGGCGGTGGCGATCTCGGACTTCCTCGGCCCGCTGGACTGGGAGCGTCCGCTGCGCGCGCTCGGCGGGAGGCACGAGCTGATCGCCATCGAAATCGTCGACCCGAGGGATGTGGACTTGCCGGACGT
Source organism: Amycolatopsis sp. NPDC054798 (assembly GCF_053611505.1). NCBI lineage: Bacteria > Bacillati > Actinomycetota > Actinomycetes > Pseudonocardiales > Pseudonocardiaceae > Amycolatopsis > Amycolatopsis sp. NPDC054798. The sequence continues at coordinate 8,093 of NZ_JBSHAM010000132.1, forward strand.
CGGCACCGTCGTGCTGGCCGACCCGGAAACCGGACGGCAGCGAGAAGTGCACGCTTCAGCTTTGCTGCGCAAGGAATTCGGCGCGGCGGCGAACGCGCACCGGCAGGCGGTCGCGTCCGGCCTGCGCCGGGCCGGGGCGGCGCATCTGGTGCTGCGCACCGATTCCGACTGGATCGCGGACATGGTGCGGTTCGTGGTCGCTCGCAAGCGTCGCTGGTCGGGTGGTGTCGCGTGAGCCTGGCCGGATTCAGTTCGCCGTGGTGGTTCCTGCTGCTGATCGCGGTCGCCGCGGTGGCGGCCGCGTATGTGCTGGCGCAACGGCAGCGCCGCCGCCGGGTGATGCGGTTCGCGAATCTCGAGCTGCTGGAGAAGGTCGCGCCGAAGGCGCAGGGCTGGATCCGGCACGTGCCCGCGGTGCTGATCGTGCTGTCGCTGCTGTTCCTGACGGTCTCGCTCGCGGGCCCGACGGCGGAGCAGAAGGTGCCGCGAAACCGGGCGACGGTCATGCTGGTGATCGACGTGTCGCTGTCCATGGAGGCGACCGACGTCGCGCCGACACGGCTGAAAGCGGCGCAGGACGCGGCGAAACAGTTCGCGCAGAACATGACGCCGGGCATCAACCTGGGCCTGATCTCGTTCGCCGGGACCGCGACTGTCCTCGTCAACCCGACGACGGACCGGGCAGGCGTGACGAAGGCGATCGACAACCTCAAGCTCGCCCAGTCCACCGCCACCGGCGAGGGCATTTACGCGGCGATGCAGTCGATCCAGAGCTTCTCCGCAGTGGTCGGCGGCGCGGACGGCCCGCCGCCCGCGCGCATCGTGCTAATGAGCGACGGCAAGCAGACGGTGCCGGAAGACCTGTACGCGCCGCGCGGCGCGTACACCGCGGCGCAGGCGGCGAAGCAGGCCCAGATGCCGATCTCGTCGATCTCGTTCGGCACCGAACACGGATCGGTCGACATCGAGGGCAAACAGCAGGACGTCCGCGTGGACGACGAATCGCTGCGCGAGATCGCCCATCTGTCCGGCGGGGAGTTCTACAAGGCGGCGAGCGCGGACGAACTGAAACGCGTCTACGCCGACCTGGGCGAGCAAATCGGGTACGAGCTGAAGAACGCCGACGCGAGCAAGCCGTGGGTCGTGCTCGGCACGATCATCCTGATGGCGGGCGCGGCGACCGCGCTGCTGTTCGGCCAGAGACTGCCCTAGGTCCGTGAAGGACTCCTTGAGGGAATCAGATTCCCTCAAGGAGTCCTTCACGGCGTGGCGAAGCCGTTCTGCCGCCAGCCTTCGTACACCGCGATCGCTGCGGTATTGGCGAGGTTCAGCGACCGGTTGTTGGGCAGCATCGGCAACCGAAGCCGGTCGGTGACCTCCGCCGCCCGCTGAACCTCGTCCGGCAACCCGGCGGACTCCGGCCCGAACATCAGCACATCGCCCGGCGCGTAAGAGACATCCGTGTACAGCCGCGTCGCGGTGGCACTGAAGGCGTACACCTTCGCCGGGAGCAAAGCTTTCCACGCAGCAGCCAAATCCGCGTGCACGTGGACCCGCGCGAGATCGTGGTAGTCGAGCCCCGCGCGGCGGAGCTGCTTGTCCTCCAAGGTGAATCCCAGCGGCTCCACCAGGTGCAGCTCGCACCCGGTGTTCGCGGCCAGCCGGATGGCGTTGCCGGTGTTGGGCGGGATTTCGGGGCGGTAGAACAGCACTCGGAACACGGCCGCCCTCACGCTGCCTCGGGGAGGTACTGCGCGTAGGCCGCGCGCACCTCCGGCGGCGGTACGGCTTTGCGGTAGTTCTCGGTGTCGACGAACACGTACCGCAGCCGGATCTCGGTCGTCACCGTGTCGCCGCGGCGGACCTCCAGCTCGAACTGCATCGAGGTGGTGCCCAGATGCACCAGGTAGACCGCGACCACCAGTTCGTCGTCGAAACGGCACGGCGCGAAGTACCGCAGGTTCGATTCGGCGACCACCACGTCGACCCCGGTGGCGAGCAGCGCGTCGTGCGAGCCGAAGAGCGCTCGTTCCACTTCGAACGCCGCCATGTCCGCATAGGCCAGGTAATGCGCGTTGAAGACGATCCCCTGGCCGTCGCATTCGTGGTAGCGCACGCGCAGGGGCATTTCGGCGAGAGGGCGGCGTTCGGTCACCCGACCAATCTAGCGATCACCCGTGCAGCGCGCGGTAGGTGTCGGCCGCGCCGCGGTGCAGCGGGACCGGCTGGGTGCCGATGAGCGTCCGCACGTCCAGGAACTGCGTGCCGACGGCCTGCGCGGGCACGAGTTCGGCGGCGCGCTCGGCGAGCACCCGGACGACCGCCGCGGCGACGTCGAAGGGCAGGTCGGGGGAGCAGACCAGCAGGTTCGCGACCCCGATGGTGCCGAGTGCGCCGACCCCGCGGTACGCCCCGGCGGGCACCTGCACCTGCTCGTACAGCGGCCCGTACGCCTTGCGCAGCTGGGGGAGCACCGACGCGAGCGGGACGAGCGAGAGCGGTGTCGTGCGGTTGAGGTCGGCGAGCGCGGGCGTCGGGATCCCGCCGGACCAGAGGAACGCGTCGATCCGGCGGTCGTGCAGCGCGGCGACCGCGTCGTTCAACGGCAGGTGCAGCGCCTGGACCGGGACGCTGCTCGCGGCGAAGACCCGTTCGCCGAGTTGCGCGGCACCGGACCGGCTGGCACCGACCGAGATCGGCCGTCCGGCCAGCGAACGGAGGTCGGTCAGGTGGTCTTCGGCGCGGACGACCAGCTGCAGGTAGTTCTCGTAGACACGGCCGAGTGCTTGCAGCGGAACGGGTTTCCCGAACGGCGTGCCGCCGGTGATGGCGGATTGCGCGACGTCGGCGAGCGCCAGTCCGAAATCGGCCGTTCCGTCGCGGACCCGTTGCACGTTTTCGACGCTCGCCTCGGTGGCGAGCGCGCTGCAGTGCAGCCGAGGTTCGGCACGGGACAGTTCGGCCGCCAAAACCTCGGCGAAGGCCAGGTAGAAGCCGCCGGGTTCGCCGGACGCGATGGTGATCTTCCGGTCCGGGCCGCGGTAGGTGTCGTCGCAGGCAGCGAGCGTGAAGGCGAGGCCGCCGAGGATCGCGGCGCGGCGCGTGACGGTCACGGCGCCACCTCGGCGGGCAGCGTGATCCGGACCTGGAGGCCGTGCGGTTCGACGTTGCGCAGCTCCAGAACCCCGCCCCGGGCTCGGGTTTGCTCGCGGGCGATGGCGAGGCCGAGACCGGTTCCGCGCGGCGCCCCGTCGCCGCCGGCGCGCCAGAACCGTTCGGTGGCCCGGGCGAGATCCTCCGGCGGGAGGCCGGGACCGTCGTCGGTGACGATCAGCGTGACAGTGTCCGAAGCGGACTCCCAATCGGCGGTGATGGTCGCTCCCTGGCCGGCGTGGTGGACGGCGTTGTCCAGCAGGACGTCGAGAATCTGTGCCAGTTCGCTTTCCGGCGTGCGCACCAGCAGCGGTTCAGTATGGACCGCGCACGGCACGAGGGTCGCGCCCGCTTCCTCGGCGGACAACCGCCACGCGTCGACCCGTTCCGCCACGACAGCGGCGAGGTCGGCGGGTTCGTCGCCGGCGCGCGCGGCGAGCCGGGTCGCGGTGCTTTCCGCGGTGGCGAGGGCGAGCAGGCCGTCGAGAATCCGTTCCAGCCGTTCGACTTCCGCCACCGTGGCCTCGTACGCCGGGCGGTTTTCGACCTCGGTGCCGAGCAGGTCGAGCCGCAGCCGCAGCGCGGCCATCGGATTGCGCAGCTGGTGCGAGGTGTCCGCGACGAGCCGCTGCTGCTGGTTCGCCGACTCGACCACCGCGTCGGACATCCGGTTCACCGACGCCGCCAGCGACCGCAGTTCGCGCGGCCCGGACCGTTCCGGCACCTGCGCCCGGCGTCCGCCCGCCACCGCCAGAACGCCGGTTTCCAGCTCCACCAACGGACGCACCATCCACCGCGACAGCAGGACGGCGAGCAAGACGAACAGCGCCGCGACCACCATCGCCCCGGCAGCGATCGCGCTCCACGCCGCTTCGACGTCCGCGGCCGCGGCGGTCACCGACGCCCGCAGCAGCACCACACCGGACACCCGCGTCCCGGTGCCGACCGGGCGGGCGAACAGCACCGGGTCGTCCGACCACGGCCGGATCCGCTCGACCGGCGCCTCCGGCTCGTTCCGCAGCGTCGCCTCGATGAGCGCCTGCGAGGCGGGATCGTTGCTGGTCAGGCCGCCGGTTTCGACCAGCGGCTGCCGCTGCGCGTCCACGATCAGCACGCCTTCGCTGTATAACGACGAATACTGCCGCGCGTCGGCGTTCAGCGCGCTCGTGTCCCCTGAATCGACGGCCTGTTGCGCAAGCACCACGAAGCGGTCGACGTCGCTGCTGCGCGAGATCACCAGTTGCTGGGTCCGCTGGTCGGCGGTCGCGGACAGCAACGGCACCGCGAACGCCGCCACGACGGCGATCGCGAGCGTGACCAGGACGGCCAGCAGGCGAGTGCGCACCGATCAGCTCCGGCCGAGCCGGTAGCCGAAGCCGCGGATCGTGGTGAGCAGGCCGGGCCGGTCGAGCTTTGCGCGCAGCTGCGTCATGTGCACGTCGAGCGAGCGCGAGACGGCGAGGTACGCGTCGCCCCAGACCTCGTCCATCAGCTGCTGGCGGCTCACCGCGGTGCCGGGCCGCGCGGCGAGCACCGCCAGCACCGCGAACTCCTTGGTGGTCAGCCCGACGTCCCGGCCGCCCACCACGACCCGGCGCGCGCCGAGGTCGATCTCGACGTCCTCGATCTGCACCACCGGGTCTTTCGGGGCGGGGGAGGAGCTGCCCGCCCGCCGCGCCACAGCGTCCATCCGGGCCAGCAATTCGGCCATCCGCACCGGTTTCGCCAGGTAGTCGTCCGCGCCGAAGCGCAGGGCGCGGACGACGGAACGCTCGCCGTCGCGCGCGGTCAGCACGATTACCGGCACCGGCGAGACCTGGCGGATCTTGCGCAGGACGTCGAGGCCGTCGAGATCCGGCAAGCCGAGGTCGAGAAGCAGCAGGTCCGCGTCCCGGTGCCGGGTGAGGGCGTCCGAGCCGCGGCCGACCGCGGTGACGGAGTGGCCGTGCGCCTGCAGCGTTTCGGCGAGTGCCCGGGCGACGCCGGTGTCGTCCTCCACGAGCAGCACGCGCACGGCCGTCCTCCCAGTCAGTCCTCGCCGCGTTCGAGAGCGGACGAACGCGAAGTCTCCCGCATTGTCGCGTAAACGACGAGTGACACGAGGACGCAACCCGCGACGTACCAGAAGAAGATCGATTCGTGACCCGCCTTCTTCAACGCCTGGGCGATCAGCTCCGCGGTGCCGCCGAAGATCGCGACGGTGAGCGCGTAGGGCAGGCCGACGCCGATCGCGCGGATCCGCGTCGGGAACAGCTCGGCCTTAACGATCGCGTTGATCGAGGTGTAGCCGGTCACGATCACGAGCGCGCCGAGCAGCAGCAGGAACGCGAGGAACGGCTGGCTGGTGCGCGCCATCAGGGTCATGATCGGCACGGTCAGCAGGGTGCCCGCGATGCCGAAGAACATCAGCAGCTTCCGGCGGCCGATCCGGTCCGACAGCTTCCCGGCCAGCGGCTGCAGGATCGCGAAGACCAGCAGCGCGAGGAACATGATCACAGTGACCGTGCGGCGCGGGATGTGCGCGGTGTTCTCCAGGAACTTCTGCGTGTAGGTGGCGTAGGTGTAGAACGCGACCGTGCCGCCGAGCGTCAGGCCGACGACGAGCAGGATCTCGCGCGGGTACTTGACGAGCTGGCGCAGCGTGCCGCGCTCGCCCTTGCCGGTTTCAGCGCTTTCGGTGACGCGCTGGTAGCTCTCGGACTCGTCCATCGACCGCCGCAGCGCCATCACGATCACCGCCGCGAGCGCGCCGACGACGAACGCGATCCGCCAGCCCCAGTCGCCCATCTGCTTGTCGGTGAGCACGCTCTGCAGGATCAGCTGCAGCCCCAGCGCGAGCAGCTGCCCGCCGACGAGCGTCACGTACTGGAAGCTGGAGTAGAACCCGCGCTTGCCCGGAGTGGCCACTTCGGACAGGTACGTCGCCGAGGTGGAGTACTCGCCGCCGACCGAAAGCCCTTGCAGCAGCCGGGAAAACACCAGCAGGATCGGGGCCGCGATGCCGATCGTCGAATACGCGGGCGTCACCGCGATCAGCAGCGATCCGGCCGCCATCATCGAAACCGAGAGCACGAGGGCGGACCGCCGGCCGTAGCGGTCGGCGAACCGGCCGAGCAGCCAGCCGCCGAGCGGGCGCATGAGGAATCCGACCGCGAACACCGCCGCGGTGTTGAGGAACTGCGCCGTGGCGTCCCCTCCGGGGAAGAACGCCTTCGCGAAGTAGACGGTGAACGCCGAATAGGCGTACCAGTCGTACCACTCGACGAGATTTCCGATCGAGCCGCGCAGCACGTTGCCGACCACGCGCCGCTCGTCCCGCGCCGAGCCGGCGTTCTGGATCCGGGTAGTCATCCTTGACCTCCTGTGTCGCGACTCACGGTGACCAACCGGGCAGTAACCATCAAGGTCGAAGCGCGGTTCCTTACCGTCGCTTAGGACGGGAGTGCCGGGTGCGCCGCCGGTCAGCGCAGCCGATAGCCTCAGGCGGGCGCAACCGCGAAGACGACGAGGAGAACGAAGTGGGACGGTCGGTCTTGGTCACCGGCGGCAACCGGGGCATCGGGCTGGCTATCGCCCGCGACCTCGCCGAGCAGGGCCACCGGGTCGCGGTCACGCACCGCGGCTCCGGCGCGCCGGAGGGGCTTTACGGCGTGCAGGCCGACGTCACCGACGCCGAGCAGGTGGACACGGCGTTCAAGCTCGTCGAGGAGCACCAGGGGCCGGTCGAGGTCCTGGTGTCCAACGCCGGGCTGACCGACGACACCCTGCTCATGCGGATGTCGGAGGAGCAGTTCGAGCGCGTGCTGAACGCGAACCTCACCGGAGCGTTCCGCGTCGCGAAGCGGGCCTCGCGCGGCATGCTGCGCGCCCGCTGGGGCCGGTTCGTGTTCATCTCGTCCGTGGTGGGCCTTTCCGGCTCGGCCGGGCAGGCGAACTACGCCGCCTCGAAGGCCGGACTGGTCGGCTTCGCCCGCTCGCTCGCGCGGGAGCTGGGCTCGCGCAACATCACCGCGAACGTGGTCGCACCCGGTTTCGTGCACACCGCGATGACCGACGCGCTGAGCGAGGACCGGCGCAAGGAGATCCTCGGCAGCATCCCGTCCGGCCGCTACGCCGAACCGGCCGAGATCGCCGCCGCGGTGCGGTATCTGTCCTCGGACGAGGCGGGCTACGTCAACGGCGCGGTGCTGCCGGTCGACGGCGGCCTCGGCCTCGGCCACTGATCTTTTCCCGAGAAGAACCCACGACCTGGAGGACGTGTTGCCCGGATTGCTCGAAGGCAAGCGGCTGCTGATCACCGGCGTCATCACCGACGCCTCGCTCGCGTTCCACGCGGCCCGCATCGCCCAGCAGGAGGGCGCGAAGGTCGTGCTCACCGGCTTCGGCCGGCTGTCGCTGGTGGAGCGCATCGCCAAGCGGCTGCCCGAGCCCGCCCCGGTGCTGGAGCTGGACGTCACGAACCAGGAGCACCTGGACTCGCTCGCCGACCGCGTCCGCGAGCACGTCGACGGCCTCGACGGCGTCCTGCACTCGATCGGCTTCGCGCCGCAGAGCTGCCTCGGCGCGCCGTTCCTGGACGCCCCGAGCGACGACGTGAAGGTCGCGGTGGACGTCTCGGCGTTCTCGTTCAAGTCGCTCGCGGTGGCGACGCTGCCGCTGCTCGGCCGCGGCGCTTCGATCGTCGGCATGGACTTCGACGCGCGCGTCGCGTGGCCGGTCTACAACTGGATGGGCGTCGCGAAGGCCGCGCTGGAGTCGGTGAACCGGTACCTGGCCAAGGAACTCGGCCCGCAGGGCATCCGGGTCAACCTGGTCAGCGCCGGTCCGATGAAGACGATGGCCGCGAAGTCGATCCCCGGCTTCGGCGAGCTTGAGGGCGGCTGGGACGGCCGCGCGCCGCTCGGCTGGGACTCCGCGGACCCGGAGCCGACCGCGAAGACGGTCTGCGCCGTGCTGTCCGACTGGCTGCCCGCCACCACCGGTTCGATGATCATGGTCGACGGCGGCGTGCACGCGCTCGGCATCTGACCCAGTGCTCAGGAGATGGCCCCGCGGGAACATTCCCGCGGGGCCATTCTCTGTTCAGGCAGCCACGAGCTGCGGTGCGGTGTCGCGCTGGTGCAGTCGCAGCGCGAACGTGAGGGCCGCTAGAGCGAGTGCTCCGAGCGCGACGCTCACCCACGCCACGCTGGAGAACCCGAGCCCAGCGCTGATCGTCGTCCCGCCGAGCCACGGACCGACAGTGTTGCCGACATTGAACGCGGACGTCGTGCTCGCGCCGACGAGCGTGGAGGTGCCGCCCGCCGCGGCGTAAGCCCGCACATTAAGTGCCGGGTTCGCCGCGAAGCCAGCCGCGCCGAGGACGAGTACCGCGGCCACCGCGACGACCGGGTTGGTAGCGAAGGCAAGCGCGACGAGAGCGGCGACGGCGATCCCGAGGCTGCCGTAAAGCGTCGCGAACGGGTATGCGTCAGCGAGCTTGCCGCCCGCGAAGATCCCGATCACCGCACCGCCGCCGAACAGCGCGAGCACTACCGGCACACCGGATTCGGGCAGCCCCGCGACGGAGACCAGCAGGGGAGCGAGGTAGCTGAACGTCGCGAAAACCATCGCCTGCAGCAGCGCGATCACGCCGAGCGCGAGCCACAACCGGCTGCGGCGGAACACTTGCAGTTCTTCGGCGATCCGCGGCGCTTCGGTTTCCTTTGCGGTGCGCGGAACCGACAGCAGCACGGCGACGGCGGCGACGACCGTCAGCGCGGCGACTGCCCAGAACGCGCTCCGCCAGCCTGCGTGCTGTCCGAGCAGCGTGCCTGCTGGGACGCCGACGACGTTCGCGATTGTCAGCCCGCCGACCAACACTGCGAGCGCCTGTCCGCGCCGGGCTTCTGGCACGAGGTTGACGGTGGTTGCGGCGGCGACGGCCCAGAAACCGGCGCAGGCGACGGCGCTCACGATGCGGGTGGCGAAGAGGATGCCGTAGCCGTCGGAGACTGCGCCGATGATGTGGGCTGCGCTGAATACGGTGAGCAGGCCGAGGAGGGTGGCTTTTCGGGGGAGCCGGATTGTGGTTACGGCGAGGAGGGGTGCGCCGACGACCATGCCTACGGCGAAGGCGGAGATCAGGAGGCCTGCGTCGGGGATGGTGACGTTCAGGTCGGCGGCCATTCCGGGGAGGAGACCGGTGATCATGAACTCGGAGGTGCCCAGCGCGAAGATGCTGAGGCCGAGGATGAAGACGGCTAGGGGCACGGGGATTCTCGCTTTCTGAAACCGGCAGTACAAAATGAGGGTGGATGTGTGGGGGTGGCTCGCGTGGCGGCGGCGTTGGCGTTGTGCGAGGTCGGGGGTGAGGGCGGCGGTGGCCTCGGGGGGCGCTGCTCGTCGCCTGGCGGCGACATTGCAGGCGGGTGGGTTGGGGCACCCCGAAGCTGATTGTGCTGACGGTTCGGGGGTGGGGTGGGAGGAGGGGAAGATGGCGAGTAAAACACCCCCCC
>NZ_JBSHAM010000133.1:0-17499 GCF_053611505.1 Amycolatopsis sp. NPDC054798
AGGGTGTGCTGCGCCACGCCTCGCCGACTGTCCGTGAAGGGCTCCTTGAGGGAATCTGATTCCCTCAAGGAGCCCTTCACGGACTTTGGTCAGGCGGGCAGGAGCACCTCGTGCCCGGCTTCGCGGAAGGCCGCCACGGCCCGGCCGAGGTCGTCCGAGCGGACCAGGATGTGGTCGGTGTCGAAGGTGGACAGCGAGAACAGCGCGACGCCGGCCGCCGCCAGCTCCGACGCGAGCGCGGAAATGATGCCGGTGAGCGTGAATTCCAGCGGCCCGCGCACGGTGAACAGCCGCCAGCCCTCCTCGACGGTGCCGCCCTCGGGCTCGCGGCCGGTCGGGCAGATCACCGAAAGCTCGTCGGGCGTGCGGGTGACCGAGACGAGCGCGGGCTCGCCGGGCTCCAGCAGCTCGGCGGGAACGGCGGCGTCGGCGGGGAGCCGCACCACCGAATACGGGCCGGGGCGGAGGTCGATCGTCAGGTGTTTCATCAGTGCGTTGTCAGCCTTCCAGCACTTTCGGGCTCGAGGCGATCTCGGTGCCGTCGGGCAGGGTCGAAATCGTGAAGTCGGCGAACACGTTGGCCGCTGCCTTGTGCAGCTGCCGCAGGCATTCGACGGCCAGCGAACGGATCTCGACGTCCGCGTGTTCGGTAGCGCGCATCGCGACGAAATGCCGCCAGGCACGGTAGTTGCCGGTGACGACGATGCGGGTTTCGGTCGCGTTCGGCAACACCGCGCGGGCCGCCTGGCGCGCCTGCTTGCGGCGCAGGGTGGCGCTCGGCGTGTCGGCGAACTTCTCCTCCAGCCCGGCGAGCAGCTCGTCGTACGCGGCGGCGCTGGCTTGCGTCGCCTTGACGAATTTCTCGTGCAGCACCGGGTCTTCGGCGATCACGTCCGGCTCGACGAACTCGGCGTCGTACTCGGGAACGTAGCGCCGCGACAGCTGGGAGTAGGAGAAATGCCGGTGCCGGATCAGCTCGTGGGTGAGGGAACGGGAGATCCCGGAGAAGTAGAAGGTGACCGTCCCGTGCTCCAGCACGGCCAGGTGGCCGACGTCGATGACGTGCTCGAGGTAGCCGGCGTTGGTCGCGGTCGCGGGGTTCGGCTTCTCCCAGGATTGGTAGCAGGCGCGCCCGGCGAACTCGGCGAGCGCCTCGCCTCCGTCCGCGTCAGTGGACCAGGGCACGTCCTCGGGCGGGAAGAACTCGGTTTTCGCGATGAGCTGCACCTTGGGCGGCACCGGTCTCGCTCCCCTCTGTCGGCCCCGCCAGCCTAACCCGACAGCACGGGTGACATCACCGCGCCTTGACGTGACGTCATTGGTGACGCCATAGTGGTGTCATGGATTTGACGCCGTACATCGCGAACCTTCGCGAAGACCTCGCGAACACGGCTTCCGCCGGGGACGAGCAGACCCGGCGGGCGGCCGCACTGCTGTCGTCTGCTCTGGAGCCGGCTGTCCGGCTGACGCTGATGAACGCGCTGGCCGACCTGGCGGCCGAGGTGACCGCCGCGCTGCCCGGCCAGGTCGTGGACGTCCGGCTGGACGGCCGCGACGTGCGCGTGGTCGTCACCGGCGGCGAGGACCGTTCTTCATCCGCGCCTCCGCCGCCACCGCCGCCCCCCGCGCCTCCGATCGACGGCGGGGACATCTCGCGGATCACCCTGCGGCTGGTCGAGCAGATCAAGGGCCAGGCCGAACAGGCGGCGGCCGCACAGGGGGTTTCGCTGAACACGTTCGTGGCGCAGGCCGTGCAGGGGGCGCTCGGCCAGGCGCAGCAGCACCAGCAACGGCACCAGCGCTGGCAGGACAGCGGCAGCGGCGGGGGCCGCACCGAGACCAAGCTGCACGGCTGGGTCGAAGGCTAGAAGGGGGCATCACCATGGGCGAGAACCGGGAAGACCAGGGGAAGAACACCGAAGACCGGGCTGGGGAGCCTGGTTTCGGAAACACGGCCGAGACATCCTCGGGGGCTGCGTCCGGCAGTGCTGCTGCCGACGCTGCGGCAAGCGAGACCGCCGCGGGCGAAGATACCGCTTCGAAGACATCGGCCGCGCCGGACGAGACCGGCACCGCTGCCAGCGCTGAGTCCACTTCGGACACTGCGGCGGGCTCCGGATCGGACACCGCGGAACCGGGTCCGTACGTGCGGCTTCAGGACTTCGAGGCGGACGGTCCGGTCGAACTGGACCTGGGCGTCACGATCGGGCGGGTCGAGGTCGTGCTCGGGCGGGAGTCCGGGGTGACCGTGCGGCTGCAGCACGACGCGGGCGAGCAGCCGTCGTGGGTGAACGGGGTCAGCAGCCTGCTGTCGTGGGTCGGCGAGAAGTTCGGGGACCAGTTCGGCGGCATGCCGGAATTCTCGGTCGCCGACGCGGTGCGCCAGGCGCGGATCGAGAAGACCGGCAACCGGGTCGTCGTGCGGGCGGCCAAGGCGTGGCAGCTGCGGAACGTTCCGGTGGCGGTGACAGTCCACGCGCCGGCTGGCTCGCACCTCGAAGTGCGTGCGGGATCGGCGGACGTCACGGTGACCGGTGCCGCGGGCCGCGCGGACATCCTCACCGGCTCCGGCGAGGTGTCGCTGGAACGCGCGGACGGCGCGGCCACCATCCGGACCGGCACCGGAGCCGTGAAACTCGGCCCGACTCTTGCCGGACTGCAACTGCGGAGCGGCAGCGGCTCGGTCGAAGCGGCGTCGATCGCCGGACCGGCGACGCTCGGCACCGGCACCGGCAACGTCTGGCTGGGCGCGGTCGAGGGCGACGTGATGGCCCGCACCGGCAGCGGCGACCTGTCGGTGGCCGACGCGGCGTCCGGATCGCTCGAACTGATCACCGGCTCGGGCGAGGTGCGAGTCGGCATCCGGGGCGGAGTCCGGGCGGAAGTGGAACTGGCGTCGGCGGCCGGGCGGGTTTCGAGCGAGCTGGACGTGTCGGACACGCCGCCGGAGGGCGAGGTCGCGCTGAAAGTCCGCGCACGGACCGGAACCGGCAACGCGGTGGTGACCCGCGCGGCCGGCTGACGGTTCGCGCGAAGAACATCCCGTCCGCTCTGGCAGGCACACCCGCTGCTCCGCTCCCCGGGTGCGCCGAGCGGACGGATGCAAGGGGGAGGCGGCGGGCCGCACCGGAGGCATCCCGGACGGCCCGCCGCTTCGTGCTGTGCACGGGGATTCCTGGTGCGCCAAGGCATGCTGCGGTGGTGAGGATTTCCTGCGCGCCGAGCCTTGCTGCGGCGAGGATTCCGCGCGCTGTGGCGCAGTCACGACGGCGAGGACCTCCTCCGCTCACGGCGAAGGTTTCTCTGCACGCCAAGCCACGGCCGCCGCGGGGAGGATTTCCCGCGGGCCAAGCCAGGCCGCGGCGGGGATTCCGCACGCCGCAGCGCAGCCACGACGGCAAAGACCCCCGTCCGCTCACGGCAGGGTTTTCTCACCACGCCAAGGCCGCCATCGCCGCAAGGAACTCCCGCGCACCGAACGGACCGCCGTGACGGCAAAGGCTTCCGCCCGCTCCGTCCGCAGCCCGCACGGCGGAAACTTCCGCCCGCCCCCACGGCGAGAGTTCCTCCACGCGCCGCCGCACAGCGCTCGCGGCAAAGGCTTCCGCCCACCTGCCGCACCGCCCCCACGGCAAGGATTCCTTCGCACGCCAACGCACAGCCCCGGCGGCAAGGATCTCAGCGCAGGCGTCGTGAGTGTTCGCGCCGGTTAGAACCGAACCGCAATTGGTTACCTACTTGTGACCTGCGCACATCGCAACTTCGCGCAGGCCGCTGAGGTTCGATCTACCTGTTGAGGTGGTCAAGCATCCTGGTTCGGAGATCACTGACCGCTGTCTGGTACTCGGTATGTGCCTCGACGGTCGCCGGCCTGGATGGTCCTTCGCGCGAAGCCAGTGAAGCCGTACGCTCGGCTGAAGCCAGCAGACTCTCGATAGCGTCGGTGAGTTCGGGTGAGGTCAGTTCGACCGTGATCCCGGCGTCGCGGAGCCCGGAAAGCACTGCCTCGGCGTCCGCGGGGCCTCCAGCCGCAAGGGCAGCGGGGCGAATCAGGCCGCATGCCACCAGAAGTTTCGTGTAGACCTCCCGCCGGTCCTGATAGGTTTGTTCCTCGCGTCGAGCGGCCTGCTCTCCCTTCGCCAGATCGCGCGCTCGCTTGGATGCGATCAACTGTGCGCCGAGTGCTCCGCTGAGCGTTCCTAGGAGCGTCAGCACGGCGAGCGAGATGGTGAGCCAGGTCGGGGTCATTGTCCGAATCCATCCGCTGGTGCGCCGTACGATCGGCACCGCACAGAGCGCGTGGCTGCCCATCCCGGCGCTAGCCCAGCGACCTCGTCGATCGCGTCGTCGCACAGTTTGTTCACTGCTCGACCTCGACCAGTCGGGACCGTACGGCGTCCGCAGCGGGATCGCCAAGGGCGAGGTAGAGGTCGCGCGCACGACGGAGGGCGTCAGTTGCTGCTGTTCGGTCGTCTTCGGCGAGCACCTCGCCCAGCCGATGCAGTGCGTCAGCCTGAAGCCGGCGAAGATTGTCGGCTCCGAACAGTGTGGATGCTTCTCGGTATGCGACGACAGCACGAGCATTGTCACCCGCTCCGTGAACGGCCGCGGCGTATACGATCAAGCATTTCGCGCGGTTCTCCCGCTCGTTGCTGTGCTCGTCGAAATACCGCAGAGCCCGGTCTACCGCTTCGAGGGCTGCGGGCCATGCCGCGCAGTGCTCGTGGGCTCGGGCGCGTTGCAGTCCGAGCAGGCCAAGCATCCGAGGCTTCTGATCCGCCGGGATCGCCGCGCCCGCCTGATGGATCACGTCTTCAGCCCGGCGGTAACGAGCGAACGCACCGTCAAAATCGCCCTCGGCAGCAGCGATTTTGCCCAGCCATTCGTGGGCGCTCTCCACTCCGAGGACGTGCCCGGCACGGATCGCCGCGGCCAGCGAGGTTTCGAAGTCTTTCCGCGCTGCGGCCAGATCGCCGACGGCGAGCCAGGCGGCACCGCGTTGATTGGCGACCTGCATGATCGCTTCGATGTCCCCGCACGCTTCAGCGGATTTCAAGCCCACGCTGTGGCTGTCAAGCCAAGCATCGGTGTGTCCGTGTTGGTGCAAGAACTTGAAGACGGCGATGCAAAGTTGCCAGCTGACCTGGTAGAGGCCGACACCGTGGGCCAAGTCGACGCACGCCGTGACGGCCTGCCACTCGGCCTCGAACCAGGCAATCGCGTCATCGCGAGCGGGCGGAGCCTGTTCGGAACGCACGTACTCGGCGAATACGGGGCCGACCCGCCAGCGATCGGACAGCGCTGCGTCACGCGGCACTGCCTCCCGCAGAAACCACGTCACCAGCCTGCTGACGACGACGGAGCACTCCGCGTCACCGTCTTTATCGCGCGCTCGCTGGCGCGCGTCCGCGCGGATGACGCTGTGGAAAGAGAACCGGTCTCCCTCGACCAAGAGCAGGTTGGCGTCTACCAGCTCGTCGAGGAGTTCTTCAGCCTCGTCGACATCGGTGTCCAGCGCGGCCGCCGCCGCGGGGGCGGTGAAGCTCGGGCCGGGTATCAACGACACTCGTCGATAGGCTTGCTGCTGCTTCTGCAGGTTGGCTGTCGTAGGCCGTGCTCAGAAAGGTCACCAGCCGTTGCGACAGTTCCATCTGCAGCAACGTCGCTGCCGAATCACGCAGTGCGGAGAGGAATCGTCGTGCCGCGCGCGCACGGCCCTTGAGCTGCGCGGCGACAAGCCGGATCAGGAGCGGGTATCCGTCGCACAGGTCGGCCAATTCGGTGATCGTCGCGGCATCGAGCGTGTCCGCCGTGGACCCCAACGCGGAGACGAGCAACTTGCGTGAATCCTGTGGGGGCAGCTTGTCCAGCTGGATGTCCACGAAATCCAACAGGTACAGGTCCCGCAGAAGCCTGCGGGTAGTCACCAGGACGGCGGCCTCGGGTGCTCTGCCGGGGATCAATGGTTCGACCTGGTCGGCTGTGACCAGGTCCTTGATCACTAGCAAGAACCGCCGCCCGGCCGACAACAGCTGGAAGGCCTCGATGCGGGCTTTTTCCGAAGCAGGCAGTTCGGCGTCAGCCATTCCTAGGCCGCGCAGCGCCTGCCCCGCCATCTCACCCGTTGGCGTTGGCAGGTCGTTGGCCTGGCGCGCGGCAACTTCGATGTAATCGCGGCCGAACAGTTCACGATTCTGGTGGAATACTTCGGCAATCAGGCTCGAACGTCCCAGGCCTTCCGGGGCATGGACATAGACCAACCCCACACGTCGCTCGGCGCGCCGTGCAGCCAGGGTCTCGTAGATATCCTTACGCGGCCTGTCGCGATTGAAGAACGGAACCGTCCGGCGTGGCCAAAAGTCGACACTCACGAACACCCCCGAATGGCGTAATACGTCACTGAGCACAGCCGACCACGTAGCGTAGCGCAGCCCCAGCATCTTCTCTCAAGATCGACGCGAGAATACGGCAGGTAACGCCGAGCGCTACCTGAATGACACCGATCACGGTCCGCCAGCCTAAGCTGCAGTCCGCGCGAGTTGGCAAGGGCGACGCCGCCTACCGGTACGCAGGCGGTACTCTTGCCCCAACTCGGAACGCGAGGCGCTGAGGCTGGGACCAGGCCACCCGGAGGGTCGAGGTTCGCAGCGAGAGGGTGTTGGGCGCCCACCTCGTGAAACGCCGTATTTGTCCTCGCCGAGTGCGTGGTGCTCTCTGACTGTCCGGGAAGTCATGAGGAGACACCTGTGCCGCATTCCGTTCGCCGCCGCATGATCGCCCAACGGCGCAAATACACCGGGGAAACCACCGAACAGGCCGCTCCAGGCGTCCGAGGCCGCTCGCATGGCCTTGACGAGTGCAGTCTCGAACAGCGGCGATTTCGCGCCGTTCTAGCCGTTCTGATGCTTAACGAGCACACCGACAACAACCTGGGCCAAGATGCGGTTGCCCGCTGCATTGCCAGTAGCGTCCTGCGCCAGATGATCCACATTTCCGCCAGGCCCGACGAATTGGTCGTCCTCTCGGACATCCCGCACCACCTCATCCAGAAGGTTCTGCCGAGGGATGTGGCCTCGACCGTGCACGGCATCCCCGGCCTGCGATGTCTCGACGCCGACCCCGAGGGCCGCTGGTACCGGTTCCTGCATGTTGGAACGGGAGGCACGTTCCGACTGCAGTACGCCGGGCCGACCCCGGAGGAGTACTGCTTCAGTCCCGAACCCGATTGGCCGGATTCCTGGGATCCAGTCGCCCCGGCCCCGGGATTGACCGAGAACGAGGCGCATGTCCTGGCGCAGATCCCGGCGATGCACGATGACCTGGAGACGTTGCTCGCCGGCCTGGTCGTCCGACTGAGTTGCAAGGACCCCGGCGGCCGGTGGGCATTGGGCGAGCTGGACTGGGATCCTCTGCTCCGCGGCCGCCCAAAGGCAGTCACGTACCGCCGTTATCTGTGGGGCTCAGGTACCGACTGGATTCTGCACTACAACGGCCCGATCTCCGCCGACGACATCGCCGCCGCCCTGACCGATGCCCGCATCGGAATCGACGGGGCTCGAATCGAGGCCCGGCAGGACGGCCTCGTACGAGTCGAGCGCGGCACAGCATCCTTGGAGATCAGCAACTACACCGCGCCGTACGACCGCGTCCGTCCGTTCGCTCCGCGCACGACGCCAAGCCGACACCGCCCGGCCGAAGCCGCTGCTCGCACCTGACCTGTCGGCGATTCAGGTGTGCCTAACGGTGGAGGGCGATCGCCTCGCCGGGCTCCTCAAGGCTGAGGAGGGCCAGCGAGGCGACAGTCCGACGTGAGCAAACGGTCAGCGTTCGCGACCGCGAGGACAACGGGCGTTGACCTGCCAAAACGGTCGCTCGACGTATCCGGGCCGACAGCACGGTGTCGCGCCCCGGCGCGAGTCGTGAGATTTTGGCTGATTGGCTCTTGGACGATTCTGGCCTCCGCAACGGCATCAAGGTGATACCGATGGCGATCGAGGAGACGATGATGAGGGGAACCGACCATTCACACGCCCCTTCGGCGAGGTGCCCGTGACGGTCACCCGCGACTGCCCGAGGACGACCTGCGTCTGCGCGGAGCGCGGGCTCGCTCCGGGATCCTGCCCGGTCTTCGGAGCCCGGTCATCGCCGAGCTTGTTTCCGCAGGATTTCATCGCGTTCCATGATGCCCATCGGCTGAACTTTGTGAAGTATGCACGGTTTCGCGGGCTGTCATGGCACGACGCCGAGGACGCGGTCAGCGATGCGTTCGTCCTGCTCTACCGGGCCAGGGACAAGCTGATGGCCAGCGACAGGCCCGAGGCATTCGCGTTCAAGGTGCTGCGCGACGCCATCGCGGACTTCTGCCGGCAAAAGGACCGGCGGCCCCACCCCGCCGGGCTGACTGACGACGACCAGCTGAGCAACGCTCGGCCGGACGACCAGTTCTCCATGCTGTGCACCCTCCTGGACTTCGAACGGGCGCTGGAACGTCTCCCGGCACGGCAGGCGGACTGCCTTCGGCTGAGCGCTTTGCTCGATCAGGACACCCGCACCATCGCCCAATACCTCGGCATCGGCGAGTCGACCGTCAGGTCACACCTGAACCACGCCCGACAATCCCTTGCCGCCCTAGAAGGGAAGGAGGGGCGCTCATGAGCCTCGACGACGAACTCCGCCAGGCGACGGACGCCCTGCACGCCGAGTACCGCGACTACGACCTCGCCGGTGCCCGGCAGCACCTGGAAGACCGCATCGTCTCCGCGGAAGCGTACGAGGTCGCCCATCCGCATCCCTCCAGGCAGCCGTACGTCACGCAGGCCGACGTGCAGCCGATCGGGCAACGGGACGAGTGGTGGGAGCAGGCCGCCTGCCGAGACACCGAACCCGGGCAAATGCTGGTCCGGGGCGCGCAGCAACGCAAGGCCAAGGCGGTGTGTTTTGGATGCCCGGTTCGCGCAGAGTGCCTCATCGAGGCACTGGACAACCGAATCGGGTACGGCGTGTGGGGAGGAATGACAGAGCGCGAACGTCGGGCGCTGCTGCGCCGCCGCCCGGATGTCGAATCCTGGAGCGAACTGCTCTTGCAGGCCCGGCGTGAATCGGAGCCCAACGATGCCTGGGCAGACATCCTCTTCGGATGACCCCGGCACATGACCTGGAGAAGGCAGTTCATGTCTGACGTCTTCCGCCGCCCGGCCAATCCGGCTGGGCGGCATCCGGCGGATGGCGACGCCACTTGCACGCCGACTGACGCGACGACCACCAGCCCGCGGCCCGCACCGTATCCTCAGCGCACCTCTCCAGCGGTGAGCGACAACAACGAGGCTGTCCGGGTGACGGACACACCATCCGCCTGGCATCGTCTCGCGCTATTCCTGGTCATCTTCGGCGTGTTCGCGGGCCTGGTGGTCAGCTTGGTCGCCCTGGGCCAAAACCTCGCCGTGTCCGTCGGCGTCCCCGCAGCTCTAGGCGGTGCCGCACTCGCCGTGCTCGGCCAACTCGTCCCCAGCGCGCGGCACCGAGAATGAAGACCGAGTGCCACCGCGTTTCAGCGACGACGTCAGGCTGTCCTGTCGGTGCCCGGAGCGGAGTCACCGCCGGAAATCCCAGGGCGGCCGCTGTCTAGGGTTCCAGACGATGACCTTTTCCCGTTTCTAGTTTTCGACGGAGTCTGTTTGCTTCAGGAGAATTGACGCAAACCAGATATAAATGCTTAATCGAGGTGCGCAGAATTCAAGGAAGGAGGTGCGCACAGGGTGGTTATCGTGACCAGTCTGGCCGGCCGACGGCGTGCGGCAAGGCTGACTTAGCTGGGGCTTCCGTTGGTGCGAGGGGAGCAGTAGGGGGTCATCCTTAAGGCGACGGGTCTTCGACGTCCAGGATGACGACGCGGATGACGTGCCAGCGATCCTGCAAGATCGCAGTGCTGGGGTAATTTACTTGTCAGGCGCTCCGCTCGATCCCGCTCTATCGAACTAATTCCCGCACGGAAAAGTTTCCCTCTGCACCCTTTGGAAATTCTTGCGGCTGCGCCCCTTAGAATGGGGCAATAATAGCATCTCTTGTGCGCACAGAAAAGGTCGTGCTGAGGCGAGTCAGGAGTCCGGTACTGCCAGGCCTCGGCCGCCAGTGTCAGGTCAATTCTCATTGGCACGCAACTGTGCCCTCAGCCGACGGATGTCGCTGACCACGGACCAGGTCAATAACGGTTCGACTGCCAGCGCTCGACGGGCTTCAGCAAGCCTTGGCAGAGCCTCGGCGGTCAGTGCGTGAAGTGTGCCTTCATCCAGGCCGTCGTCGAAGATCTCCAGCACGGCCGCACACAGATGGCAGAATCCTGCTGCTTCGCGGCAGATCCGGATCAGGGCGGCGCCGTCGTCCGCCTCGGCATGTTTGCGCAGCGCTCCGGCCAATAGGTCCAGCCTGGGAACAAGATCGTGCTGGCTTGGGCGAACGAGTTCGCCGACCGTGTTGAGGGTGACGATGATGTCCGATGCCGATTCGCCGGGTGGCTGCTGGTGCACGGTGAAGGTGAACGCCCGCAGTTTCGCCGCGACGTCGGTGGCGACGATCTCGCTGGTGACGTGTGCCAACCGCAGAGGCGGACTCAACCGGTGGCCGAACACAAGATATCCGTCGAGTGGGTCATCCCGGTCGAGATCCCGCAGTGTGGCCGCAACTCGTTCCAGCTCTCGCGGGATCCCTGCGGACAGGACGTAGCACAGGCAGGCGTAAGGGCTGGGCAGGCCGATGAGGCGATGGTCGAGCCAGTCGTGGGCCTCGGCAAGGGTGAACGGGTCGACGGTGATCATCGCGGTGAACGCACTGTCCAGGGCATCCCGGACTGGTATGCCGCGCAGTTCGAAGGATGCGAGTGCGTCGTCGGACACCGATACCAGGAACACGCAGTTGGTCACTCCGAAGACAGTTTTGATTTCGTTGACGAATTCGTGCGCCTGTGCGGGGTCGGCGAACTTGTCCAGCTCGTCGATGGCGATGGCGATGCCAGTGATCTCGCCCGCCCGGATCAGCGTGGTGGCGGCGCGCTGGAGAAACCCGCGGAGCTGGTCCACGACCTCGGGTTGCGTCAGGGGCTGTTCGGCGTGTGCGATGGACCGGGTGACCGTCATGCCCATCCCGCGCGGGCCGTCGACCTTGCCGGACCAGCCGCTGGTGTGGGTCTGCAGGAACCGGATCCGGCGCAGCTGTTCCGTCGCCAGCGCCGCCAGCACCCGCATCGGCTCGCTCAGCTGATGCAGCCGACGGCCGCGCTCGATGCCGGTCAAGGTGCGCCTCGCTCGCTCGCTTCGCCGGGCGGTCGGCAGCACCTTCGGCCGCAGCTGCTGCGGCAGCGCCGGCGATATCCGAGCGATCACGCTCACGAGGCCGGCGCGAATAGTCGAGTACTGCCACCAGCCGCCCCAGGCCTGGACTCGTTCCCCGAGCTGTCGTGCAGTGCGTTCAGGCAGACGCCGCAACGGAAGCGTCACCAGTTTCAGCAGCGACCGAGCAGACAGCAAGATGCACGCGGTGACCGTGATCAGCCGCAGCAACGCGGGCGCCAACGCGCCGAGGCCGTGCTCGGCCTGTTCCCCCGACAGGCTCGTAAGCTGCTGGTATTGCGCAACAAAGAGGGCGGGAAGGCCTGCGAAGTCGTGTTGTCGCCGCCAGAAGATCGCGGCCAGGCTCAGCCCGGCAGCCAGCCACGCGGTCGCGCGTACGAAGTACTTGGCCGCCCTCAGCCACGCCGCACGCCGGTCAGCCGCGCGCTGATGGTGCTCCCAGCGGTCCATTACCGCTGAGCCATGCGCAACACGAGGGTTGCCCATGGCTTCTAGCACTGCCCGGCAGACCGTCGCGTGCAAGTGCAGCACAAACTCCCGCAACTGGTAACGCGCCGGTGCTGGCACGACGACAGTCAGCCGTCCCTCCAGGTCCGCCTGGGGCAGCACTCCGTCGGCCAGTGCCCGCAGCAACGTCGTCTTCCCCACGCCCCGCCGTCCGGCAAGGGCGATCGCGCCGGTCGCGGTCTGCGACAGCTCTCTGCCCAACCGTCGCACAGCGTCGGTCGGGATCAGCACCGAAGCGGGGTACCTCCAGGCCAGGAACGGGTCATGAATGCGAAGGTCGTGGCTGAACGTCCGGTGTGCGCCTTGGTTGATGCGGGCCAGGATCTCCGGCAGCACCACGTCGTTGCGCACCGAGGTTTTCCAATCCCAACGCAAACGAGTGACCCCGAGGCGCAGCCGGAATCGACGCCGTCCCCACATTCTGCGCGTCTGCCATGCCGGCGGAAGAGCGTCGGCCACGGTGCTGTCGACCCACGGAAAGCGGTACACCCCGTAGCCGATCGCGATCGCTGCCGCTGCTTGGAACACCGACCAGACGGGGAGCAGCAGCGGGACAACGATCGCGGGTGCCAGTATCGTTCCCAGCATCAGGAACAGCGTCCGCACTTGCGGCTTCCGCAGCGTCGACAGGTCGGTGATCGCGACTCGCGGCTTCTCGTTGAAGTGCTCGTCCAACTGGGTAGCGCGGTCCGCCACCGATGCGTGCACAGACCGCATGCGGCGGAGGAAATCCTCGTCGCGCATGAGATTGTCCTGCAACTGGTTGATCATCGCCGTCCCCCAGCGGCGCTCCCGGAACACGTCGCGCAGATCGCTGGACCACAGGACCTCGCCGATGATCGACTCGGAATCGCGCCGAAACGAACTTCGCTCGGCGAACCCCGTGCTGTCGTGCATGATCCCCTCCCGGCTCGCCCTTCCCCTGGCGTGACGCCATGGAGTACATCCCCCGCCTCGCCCTGGCCTCAGACAGCCACGCCGCCGACGAACGCCTTCCACCCAAATGTCTGCACGCATCAGGTGCACTCCGCGGCGACCAGAAACATTCGAATTCGCCAGTGCTGTCACGCTTCTGGTTTCGGCTTGAAGACGCTTTCCTCTATCTTTGGCGCGGTCGTCTACGGAATGCGCATTATGGTGATGTGCCAGTGGGCGATTTTAGTGAACAGCGGTACCTCGCCGAATAGTGCAGTGGTGTCAGGCGCGCGAGATCCTGGAGCAGGGGCTCGTTCGCCTTGTCGTACGCCTTGTCCGACATCTGCCGCGCGCCCCATTTCGCCGCGATCGCTTCCTGCCGTTCCTCGCACTCGGTGATCTCCGCCTCGACGGCGGCCAGCCGATCGGAGACCAGCGCCCGCGCGGCCTTGATCGCCGCCGCGTGGTTCTTGTCCGACAAGCGCGCGATCACCAGGGCGCGGATTTCCCGGTCCACCGCCCGCATGTCCGCCGCGACCTTGCCGCAGCCCCCGCGCGCTTTCGGGCAATGGTATTGGCGCCGCCGCTGTCCGTCCGGGTATTCGCCGACGTGCGGGCGGGCGGACAGCTTCTTGCGGCACTTCGGGCAGGTCGCAATCCCGGACCCCATGTAGGTGTTGCCCGGTTGCCGTCCCCGGGTGCGCCCGGCGAACAACGCCCGCAGCCGCTTGAAATCGTGAGGGTCCACGATCGGCTCGCCCGGCATGTGTCCGACGATTTCCCCGTCGTGCTCGATCAGGCCCGCGTTGCGCGGCCGCAGCAGCACGTCGCGGACCTGTACCGGGCTGAACACCCCTCCGGTGACCGTGCGCAGCCCGGCCGCGTTCCATTCCTCGGTCACCGCTTCCTGCGTCACCTTGGCCAGGAGCGCGCGCGTCCCGGACCGCAACGCGGCACGCTCCCGCTCCACCAGTTCCGCCGGAACCGGCTCGCGGGTGTCGTTGCCGTCCTCGTCCAGCGCGTCTTCTTTCGGCACCGTCCGGTCCAGCCCGGGGAACCCGAACGACCGGCCCTGCAAGTGCGGGACGCCCCGGCGGCGCAGCGTGTCGAACCGGCGGGAAATCCGCTGAGACGCTTCGTCTGAGTTGCGCTGGTTGTGCGCGACCTCCTGCCGCAACTGGTACCGGTCGTTGTAATCAGACAGGTCATAACGACCGTGCGAGGACCCCACCGTGACCGAGTCGAAGCCCTCGACCAGCTTGAACAAATCCTCAAGATCCGAGGACAGGCGCCAACCCCGGTCGGTGTTCCACAACACCACGCCATCGGACGCCCGCGACGCGATCCGCTTGATGATCCGTTCCCACCCCTGCGGCGGACCTTCGGATTCCACGCGGACAGCTTCGGGTCGGAAATCTCCTCGCCCAGCACCCCGCCCAACCGCGCGATCGTCTCGCGGTTGTCAGCGTGCTGGGTCTCGCACTTCTCCAGCTTCCCGGCCTGATTCCTGGACAACCGCGCATACGAGTCCAAGATCGGCTGGCGACCGCCCCAACCAGCAGTAACCTCGTAACCGTGACCCATACCACCACGGTAGGTCGCCAAATGAGAGTCCGCTAGAACCGGCATAGGCACTCACGAGACTCCCGCACCACCGACGCCACCATCCCGGTCAGGACAGGCCACAGCGCGCGTCGTGAGCGGCGGCACCGGTCCCCACCTCCGCCGCCTCGCACGAGCCCCAGCTCACTTCATCGCACGCCGCAACGCCCGGGCCAGATCACCCCGCTCCCCCACCACCACGCCGTCCAGGCCCTGCCACTCCGCCATCGTCCGCAGTTCCGCGGCCAGCTCCGCCGCCACCCGCGCCTGCTCGACCCCGGGCTCGGCGAACGCACCCTGCACCCGCAGCACCCCGGCCGCCCGGTCGGATTTCAGGTCCACCCGTGCCGACAGCGTCCCGTCCAGCAGGAACGGGAACACGTAATACCCGTGCACCCGCTTGGGTTCCGGGACGTAAATCTCGATGCGGTACCGGAATCCGAACAACCGCTCCGTCCGGGCGCGCTCCCAGACCAGCGGATCGAACGGACACAGCAGAGCCCGCCCGGACACCGCCCGCGGCGTGCGCGCTTCGGCGTGCCGGTACGCGACCGCGCGCCAGTCGGCGACCTGGACTGGCTCCAGGACGCCTTCCTCGACCAGCTCCTGAACGGCTTGCCTCGAAACGTCCGGGCCCAGGCGGTAGTAGTCGCGCAGGTCGGTTTCCGTTGCCACGCCCAGAGCCCGCGCCGAGCGGTCGATCAAGCCGCGGGCGCCTTCCTCCGCGGAAACCTTGCGGGACAAGATTTCCGGCGGCACCACGCGCTCGGTCAGGTCGTACAACCGCTCGAAGGACCGCCGGGTGCCGGTGCTCAGCTGGCCGACCCCGAACAGGTACTCGCACGCCTTCTTCACCACCGAGCGTTCCCACCACGCCCCCGGACCCCGGCGGCCGGCGTCGGTTTCCAGCGCCTTTTCGATCGCCCCGGCGCCGATCGGGCCCTGTTCCTTCACGACCGCCAGCACGTCGTCGAGCAGGCCGGGCGTCGTGTCGAGCACCCGGAGGTAATTCCGCCACCAGCCGTCCCGTTTCGCGCCGGACCGCAGCAGCGGCCAGTCTTCGATCGGCAGCAGGCTGGCCTCGTGCGCCCACGACTCGACCAGCAGCCGCGGCCGCCGCGGGCGGTGGCTCCACGCGGCGTCGTCGACCAGCGCCGGGTCGTACGCGCCGAGACGCGAGAACAGCGGCATGTAGTGCGCCCGCACCGCGACGTTGACCGAATCCAGCTGCAGCAACTGGACCCGGGACAGCACCGTGGCGAGGTGCCGCCGGGTCGGGGGCGAAGCGGGCCGGGGGTCGGCGAACCCCTGCGCGGCCAGAGCGGTGCGGCGGGCGGCGGAAAGGCTGATCGTCTGCATGATTCCGCCATGGTGCCAGCCACCCCCGACAGTTTCGGTACATTGCCCGCGTGAGTGCCGCCGAAGTCCGTCCCGCGAATCCGTCCGACGCCGCGGAGATCGCCCGCATCCAGCGGCTTACCTGGCGGGCGGCCTATGCCGGTCTCCTGGGCGCCGAGGCCATCGACGACCTCGACAAGGCCGACCTCGAAGGCACCTGGGCGGAGACGATCGAGTACCCCGATTCCCGCGTCTACCTGGCCACCGAAGGCTCGTTCACGGTCGGCTACTGCGTCGCCGGACCAGCCCCGCAGGACGAAGCCGCCGCGGCCGACGGGTCACCGCCCGAGGACGCTCCCGGGCTGATCGCGTCGCTGGTGGTCGAGCCGCGCTGGGGCCGCCGCGGACATGCCGGGCGGCTGCTCGCGGCCGCCGCCGCCGACCTGCGCGCGAACGGGCTGACCCGCGGCATCACCTGGGTCGCCCAGTCCGACCACGCGACGCTCGGGTTCTACCGCCGCGCCGGCTGGTCCCCCGACGGCACTGTCCGCACTCTCGACACCGGCCGCGGCACGCTGCGCGAAGTCCGGCTCACCGGCACGCTGGAACTGGAACTCACACACTGACCGGTTCTTCGCGCTTCGCGAAGACCACCCAGCGCATCACCGAGTACATGAACACGCCCTCGCACGCCCCGGCGATCAGCCGCGACAGGTGGTATTCCACGCCCAGCGCGGTCAGTCCGGCGCCCAGGCCGAGCAGGAACGCCGCGTAGTTCACCGCGATCGCCAGCACGTACAACACCGCTTGACGGCCCACCGGCGCGTGCGAGCGGAAGTTCAGCGCACGGTTCAGCACGAAGCTCAGCCCGAACGCGACCACGTACGCGAGGCTGATCGACAGCCACACCGGCCACTTGAGGCCGCCGTGGAACAGCGTCAGCAGCACCAGATCGACACCGAACGTAAAGCCGTTGATCACCGCGAAACCGAGGAAACTCGGGGCGACGATCCGGGACAATCCGAACGGAAGGACGCGCACGACGGCGGCGCACAGTCCGGCGAAACGGTCGGCGATGGGCACCTCAGGCACCTGCCCGATCCTGGCAGCAGAAGGTGTCCGAGACCGGTCGGCCAGGTGATCTTCTGGGGTTGGCGCCCAGGGAAAGAGTGGGGTTAGCCCCCGTGATCTTTTCGTGATGGCTGCTAGCTTGGAGTGAGCAGGGACACGAAGGGGGGTGACGCAATGGGATGGGTGCTGATCACCCTCGGCGTCGCCTTCGGCTCGGCGATCGTGCCGCTGATCAACGCCGAGCTCTTCGTCATCGGCCTCTGCGCGAGCCAGCACAACGTGCACTGGCTGTGGCTCGGCGGCGCGGTCGCGGTCGGGCAGATCGCCGGGAAACTGCTGTACTACCTGGCCGCGCGCGGCTCGATCCGGCTCCCGAAGTTCCTGCACGACCGGCTGCACCGCGAACGCCCGCTGACCCCGCGGCGCGTCCGCTGGCAGCTGCGCACCAAGGCGATCCGCGGCAAGATCGAGGCGCTGCGCGAACGGTGCCAGCGCCATCCGCACTGGATGACCGGCACCTACGGGATCAGCTCGCTCGTCGGGCTGCCGCCGTTCATGGCGACGAGCGTGCTCGCCGGGATGGTCCGGATGCGGCTGTCGACGTTCCTCGCCGCCGGGCTGGCCGGGCGGTGGGTGCGGTTCAGCCTGCTGGCGGCTTCGCCTGCCATGTTCGCCAGCTGGCTCCAGTAACCGGCTAGAAGTCCGTGAGGGGACCCCTGAGGGA
>NZ_JBSHAM010000134.1:0-17295 GCF_053611505.1 Amycolatopsis sp. NPDC054798
CCCTGAGGGAATCTGATTCCCTCAGGGGTCCCCTCACGGACTTCTCTGGCAGCCGCCGCGATCCCTAAGCCCGGGAACCCTGCCCGGCCCCCGCCGCGACCCGCCCCGGAAGCCGGTACTCCGGCACTCCGGAAAACTCCCCCGGCCGGTGAGTCGCGATCATCGCGGACCGGTCCCGAGTCGCGGCGAGAACGTCGGCCGCCAGCGCCTCCGCCGTCGGCGCGTCGAGATGCGCGGTGGGTTCGTCGAGGATCAGGACCGGCCGTGCGGACAGCAGCGCGCGGGCGATCCCGATGCGCTGGCGTTCCCCGCCGGACACCGGGGTTCCGTGCAATCCGAGCGCGGTGTCGAGGCCGTCGGGCAGGCTCGCGGCCCAGGGGCCGAGCTGGGACAGTTCCAGCGCCGCCCGGATCTCGTCGTCGGACGCGCCCGGGCGGGCGAGGCGCAGGTTTTCGCGCAGCGTGCTGTCGAACAAATGGGTTTCCGTGCCGCACCAGGCGATCTGGGCGCGGACAGCGTCGCTCCGGAAGCTGCGGGTGTCGGCACCGTCGAGGAGGACTTCGCCGGAGGACGGGTCCAGATAGCGCATCAGTGCGGCGACGACGGTGCTTTTGCCCGCCCCCGACGGCCCGGTGAGGAGGAGCCGCGCGCGGTGGCCGACGGTGAAGTCGACGTCGTGCA
This sequence comes from Amycolatopsis sp. NPDC054798, assembly GCF_053611505.1. NCBI lineage: Bacteria > Bacillati > Actinomycetota > Actinomycetes > Pseudonocardiales > Pseudonocardiaceae > Amycolatopsis > Amycolatopsis sp. NPDC054798. The sequence goes on from NZ_JBSHAM010000134.1 coordinate 682, forward strand.
CAGCGTCGCGCGGGGAAGCGGGCCAGCGGACTGACAGGTTCGCTGCGGAGAGGTTGTCGGCGGTGCGAAGGTGCTGCGGGCTGGCCGGTTCGCTGTGCGGTGCCGGTGTGTGGTCGAGCGCGGCGAGCCGTTGCGCGGCGGTGTGGCTGCCGAGAAGCCGTTGTGCGGACTCGGGAAGTCCGGCGACGAGTTCGGCGGTGGCGAGCGGGGTCAGGGCGAGCACGGCCAGTGCGGGACCGGAGAGTGTCCCGGCTCGTACGGCGGCGATGCCGAGCACGAGGCACGCGACGGCGGTGAAACCCACTCCCAGCACGGCGATTCCGCTGCCGAGGCCGCGCCGGGCGGCGGATCGGCGCGTGGCGGCGGTCGCGCGGGCGTCGAGTTCGCGCAGGTCCGCGTGCCGTTCGTCGGCGGCATCGAAGGCGAGCAGGTCGGCCGAGGCCTGCAGTAATTCGACCGTACGGGCGCTGAGTTCGCTGCGCAGCCGCGCGGTGGCTCGTTCGGTTCGCCGGGTGGCGGCGGCGGTGACCGCCGGTGCCACGATCGCGGCGAGCGCGAGTCCCACGGCGGCGGCGACGCCGGCTGCGGGGAGGAGCAAGCCGAGCGTGACGGAGGTCGCGGCGAGCACGGCGAAGGTGGCGGTGCCGGGCACGAGGCCGCGCACCACGAGATCCTGCTGGCTGTCCACATCGGACACCAGACGGTGCAGCAGTTCGCCGCGGCGCGGGCGGGCGGTGACGGCCGGGCCGATCCGCACGAGCCGGGTCCACACGCGCACGCGGAGTTCCGTCAGCACGCGGAGGGCGACGTCGTGGGTGAGCAGGCGTTCGACGTAGCGGAGAATTCCCTTGGCCAGTCCGAAGGTCCGCACGGCGACGATCGCGACCATCAGGCTCAGCACCGGCGGGTGCAGGGCCGCGGACGCGATGAGCCACGACGACGTGGCGGTGAGCGCGACGCCGCAGCCGAGCGCCGCGGTCGCGACGAGGCAGGCCAGCGCCAGGCGCAGCCGGTGCGGGCGGAGTGCGGCCAAGAGCGGGCGCCAGGTCCCGGCCGGAGTGTCCGGTTCGGTCTCGACGGGAACCGGAACAGGCGCTGGAGCGGCGGTGGTCGGAGCGGCGGCGGGGGAGGCAGCCGGTTGCGTGGCGGGCGTGGGCACGGTCACGACCCGGTCGCACAGGGCCAGCACGGCGGGATGGTGCGTGACGACGATCGCGGTGCGTCCGGTCAGCACCGCCGGGAGACGGTCGAGGATCGCGGTCTCGGTTTCCGCGTCGACGCCTTCGGTGGGTTCGTCGAGCAGCAGCAGGGGCCGGTCGAGCAGGATCGCGCGGGCCAGCGCGACGCGCCGGACCTGCCCGGTGGAGAGACCGGCGCCCAGTTCGCCGACGCTCGCGTCGAGCGGGACGTCGAGGGCGGCGGCGGTGGCGGCCGCGCGCACTTCGGCGTCGTTCGCCTGCGGGGAACCGAGCCGGATGTTCTGCGAAACGGTCCCGGCGACCAGGTGCGGCCGTTGCGGGACCCAGGAAATGCCGCGCCGCCAGGTGGCCTTGCCGAGGTCGGCGAGATCGGTTTCCCCCGCGACCACCCGGCCGCGGTCCGGATCGCGCCAGCCGAGCAACAAGTCCAGCAGCGTCGATTTCCCCGCGCCGCTGGGGCCGACGACCCCGACGACCTCTCCGGGCGCGACGGTCAGCGAGAAGCCGTCCAGGATCGGCCCGGACCGGCCGGTCACGGTGACGTCTTCGAGGCACAGCACGTCGTGCGCGCGGGCGGGGGCAGCGGGCTCGTGTTCGGGGGCCTCGTCGGTGAGCGTGACGATGTCCTCCGCGGCGGCGAGTCCTTCGGCGCTGTCGTGGAAACGGGCGCCGACCGCGCGGAGCGGGAGATACACCTCCGGGGCCAGGATCAGCACGACGAGCGCGGTGCGCAGGTCGAGATCCCCGGCGAGCAGGCGCAGCCCGATCGAGACGGCGACGACCGCGACCGACAGCGTGGCGAGCAGTTCCAGCGCGAGCGCGGAGAGGAACGCCACCCGCAGCGTCCGCATGGTTTGCGTCCGGTAGCGCTCGCAGATTTCGCGCAGCGTTGTCCGTTGCGCGCGGGCGCGGCCGAATGCGGTCAGGACTGCCAGGCCGGCGACGAGGTCGAGGAAATGGTCGCCCAGCACGGAAAGCGTGCGCCATTGCCGCCGGACGTCGCGTTGGGTGAACAGTCCGATGAGGATCATGAACGCCGGGATCAGCGGCACGGTGAGCGCGACGATCAGCGCTGCGGTCCAGTCGGCGAAGAGGATCCGGGCGCCGACTACGGCCGGCACGATCGCGGCGACGAGCAATTGCGGGAGATAGCGCGCGAAGTAGCCGTCGAGCCGGTCGACGCCGCGGGTGGCCAGTGCGGCGATCTCGGCGGGAGAGCGCGTGGCTGACCGCGGTCCGATCCGGAGCGCGGCGCCGACAACCGCGTCGCGCAGTTGCGACAACGCCTTCGCGGAGGCCCGGTGCGCGGCCGTCTCCGACAGCCACGCGACGCCAGCGCGCGCGAGAACCACCCCCGCCAGCAACGCCACCGGGACGGCGAGGGCGGACAGCGTCGCGCCGTCGAGGAAAGCTCGCGAAATGCTGTCGGCCAGCAATTCCGCTTGCGCCAGAACGAGAAGCGCGGTCAGTCCGCCGAGCGCGGCGCAGCCGGCGATGAACGGCCGCACCGCGCTAGCCAGCCGCAGCAGCCGCGGGTCCAAAGGCCGCATCAGTGCGCGCTCGGGAGGCCGGCGTCGGCCGGGATGGCGTGCCGGCCGACCCGCTTGCGGAACACCCAGTACGTCCAGGTTTGGTAGACCAGCACGATCGGGGTGAACGCGAGCGCGACCCAGGACATGATCTGCAGCGTGTAGTGGGTGGACGAAGCGTTGGCCGTGGTGAGGCTGAACGCGGGGTCAGTGGTCGAGGGCAGCACCGCCGGGTACAGCGACCAGAACAGCGTCGCGGTGGTGGCGATGATCGCCAGCGCGGTGCAGAGGAATGCCAATCCGTCGCGTCCCCGGATGCCCAGCAGGATCCCGGCGGCGAGCAGGACAGCTGCCGCGGCGGCGAAGATCCAGGTCCACAGGTCGTGGTCGAGCGCGGTCCAGGCGAGGAACCCGCCGCCGCACAGAAGGGCGGCGCCGCCGAGCGGGGCGATGAGCGCCTGCGCCCGGTCGCGCACCGGCCCGGTGGTCTTGAGGGCGAGGAAGACGCTGCCGTGCAAGGTGAACACGGTGAGCGTCGCGAGTCCGCCGAGAAGCGCGTACGGGTTGAGCAGGGTGAAGAAATCGCCGGTGAAGTGGTGCTGGGCGTCGAGCGGGACGCCGTGCACGATGTTGCCGAACGCGACGCCCCACAGCAGGGCGGGGACGGCGGAGCCGATGGTGATGATCCAGTCCCAGGTGTTCCGCCAGCGGGGACTGTCGATCTTGCCGCGGAACTCGAAGGCGACGCCGCGTCCGATGAGGGCCACAAGGATCACCAGCAGGGCGAGATAGAAGCCGGAGAACAGGCTCGCGTACCAGAGCGGGAAGGCGGCGAAGGTCGCGCCGCCCGCGACGAGGAGCCACACCTCGTTGCCGTCCCAGACCGGGCCGATGGTGTTGATCAGCACCCGGCGGTCGGTGTTGTCGCGGCCGAGCACGCGCAGCAGGATCCCGACGCCGAAGTCGAATCCTTCGAGGACGAAGTAGCCGGTCCACAGGACCGCGATGAGCAGGAACCAGAGGTCCGTCAGCGCCATGTCGATGCTCCGGTTCAGTAGGCGAAGGCCGCGGGGCGCGGCTCGTCGGATTCGGGGGCGTCCGGGACCGCGGGCGGTGGCGGCCCGGCTTTGGCGTAGCGGACCATCAGCACGCCGTCGACGACCGCGAGGACGCCGTAGAGGACGGTGAAGACGATCAGCGAGGTGAGCACGTTCCCGGCCGAGATCGTGGGGGAGACCGAATCGGCGGTGGTGAGCACGCCGAACACCGACCACGGCTGGCGGCCCATTTCGGTGAAGATCCAGCCGACGCTGTTGGCCAGGAAGGGGAACGACAGGGCGAGGGTCGCGGCGGGGAGGAACCAGCGGGCGCGCGGGCTGCGGCCGCGGCGGAACAGCCACAGCCCGGCAGCCGACAGCAGCAGGCACAGGAACCCGAAGCCGATCATCAGCCGGAACGTCCAGTAGGTCACCGGGATGTCCGGCCGGTAGTCGCCGGGGCCGTACTTCTGCTCGGCCGCGGCCTGGAGATTGTCGATGCCCTCGACCTGGCCGTCGAACCGCCCGGTCGCCATGAACGACAGCACGCCAGGGACGCGGATGCTGAACTTCTCCTGCGAGCCGTCCAGCGAGCCGATGGTGAACAGCGAGAACGACGCGGGCGAGACGGTGTCGTAGAGCGCTTCGGCGGCCGCCATTTTCATCGGCTGCTGCTGGGTCATCAGCCGGGCCTGCAGGTCGCCGGTGACGATCACGCCGAGGCTCGCGACGAGCACGGTGACAAGCGCGAGTTTCATCGACGGCCGGAACACGTCGGTGTCGCGTTTCCGCTTGAGCTGCCAGGCACTGATGCCGACCACGAACATGCCGCCGGTGAGGAAGCAGGCGGTGATCGTGTGCGCGAAGGCGCCGAGCGCGGTCGAATTGGTCAGCACCGCGCCGAAGTCCTTCAGTTCCGCCCGTCCGGTCGCCGGGTTCACCTCGGAGCCGACCGGATGCTGCATCCACGAGTTCGCGGCCAGGATGAAGTAAGCGGACAGCACGGTCCCGATCGAGGCGAGCCAGATCGTGGCCAGGTGCAGCTTTTTCGGCAGCCGGTCCCAGCCGAAGATCCACAGGCCGAGGAACGTCGATTCGAGGAAGAACGCCAGCAGGCCCTCGATCGCGAGCGGGGCCCCGAAAATGTCTCCCACGAAACTGCTGTAGTCCGACCAGTTCATTCCGAACTGGAACTCCTGGACGATGCCGGTCGCCACGCCCATCGCGAAGTTGATCAGGAACAGCTTGCCCCAGAACTTCGTCATCCGCCGCCAGCGCTCGTCGCCGGTGCGGACCCACGCGGTCTGCATGCCCGCGACGAGGAAGGACAAACCGATGGTGAGCGGGACGAAGAGGAAGTGGTAGACGGTCGTGATCCCGAACTGCCACCGCGCCAGGTCCAGGGCGTTCATGCGGGTCTCCTGCTCGCTGCGGGAAAGGTCGTCGTGAGCATCCGGCGCGCGGGGCGGCCGGGGAGAGGGTCCTTGGTCATCTTCCCGGCGGACGCAGGACACTTCGGGGTGCTTGACGGCGTTTCCGGCAGCCGGGAAACTGCGTTGTTCGCGGTGCCGCGCAACGAAACTCAGACGGGCAGGGGCCACAGGTGAGCCAGCGGGACGCGCCGGAGCAGGCCGGGCTGACCTTCCCCGACCAGCCGAGGATGGAACTGGACCAGTTGCTGGCCCAGCTGGTCGAACGCGCCCAGGAGGTGATGAGCACCCAGGGCAGGCTGCGCGGCCTGCTGCGCGCGACCCAGACCATCACGACCGGGCTCGCGCTGCCCGCGTTGCTGCGGCGCATCGTGGAGGCGGCGCGGCAGCTGGTCGGGGCGCGGTACGCGGCGCTGGGGGTGATCGGGCCGGACGGGCGGCTGACCGAATTCGTGCACACCGGGATGGACGAGGCCGCGATCGAGAAGGTCGGCCGGCTGCCCGAAGGCAAGGGGCTCCTCGGCGCCGTGATCGAGGATCCGCGGCCGATCCGGCTGCCGCGGTTGCAGGACGATCCCCGCTCGACCGGGTTCCCCGAGGGGCATCCGCCGATGACGAGCTTCCTCGGCGTGCCGATCCGCGTCCGGGGCGAGGTGTTCGGCAATCTCTACTTCGCCGACGGCGAGCACGGGTCGTTCAGCGGAGAGGACGAGCAGCTGGCGCTCGCGCTGGCTGCGGCGGCGGGGAGCGCGATCGAGAACGCGCGGCTGTACGAGACCGCGCGGAGCCAGCAGGAGTGGCTGCGTGCTTCCGCCGCGGTGACCAGGGAACTGCTGTCCGCGGACGTGGCGGATCCGCTGGGGCTCGTCGTCGAATACCTGCGCGACCTGGCGTCGGCCGATCTCGTCGGTGTGCTTCGCCCGGCCGGAGAGGACGGGCACGTCCGCGTCGAGCGCGCGCTCGGTTCCGGCGCGGAGGAGCTGGCGGGGCGGGAACCGGCCGAAGAGTCTTCTGTGGTCAGCGCGGTCCTCGCGAGCGGCGAGCCGAAGCTGGGTTCATGGCCGGAAGAGATGGCGCGGCTGCTCCGGCTGCCCGCGGTGAACCTCAACCTGGACACGGTGCTGCTGGTTCCGTTCGGCGGCGGCGAGGAGCCGTCGTCCGTGCTGGCTGCCGCCCGGCTGACCGGCCGGGCGGCGTTCACCGGCGAAGACCTCGAGATGGCGGTGTGGTTCGCGGGCCAGGCGTCGGTCGCGATCGAACTCGCGCAGGCCCGCGCCGAACGCGAGATCGCGGCGCTGCACGACGAACGCGACCGCATCGCGGCCGGTCTGCAACGCGAGATCCTGCAGCGGCTGTACTCGGCGGGGCTGTCGCTGCAGACCACGGCCGGGCTCGCCCGGTCGCCGATCGTGGCCGCGCGGCTGCGCGAGACGGTCTCCGAACTGGACGACATCATCGCCCAGGCGCACAGCACGGTCTTCCAGCCGGCCGACGGGCCGCCGACGTCGTCGGAGCCGACCCGCGACCAGGTGCTGCGGGTAGTGGCCGAAGCGGGCGCGGCGCTGGGGTTCGCCGTGTCCACCCGGATGACCGGGAAGCTCGACGAGGTCCCGCCGGACGCGGTGGTGCCGTTCCTGGACGAGGTCCTGCGGCTGGTCGTCCGGCACACCGAGGCCGAGGAGGTGGAGGCGGAGATCCGGGCGGAACCGGCGCGGACGACGGTGACGGTGCGGTACGAAGGCTCCGGCGATCTCGCGCTCGCCGCGGCGGACGAACTGGCCGCGCTGGCGGAGCAGGCGTCCCGCCGGGGCGGGACGCTGACCGCGGCGGACGGCTCCCGGCTGACCTGGTCGGTTCCGGTGCCGGAGGGATCTTCGGCCGCGGATTGAGGACTTTCGGCACCGCCGGAAGGGGTCATCCGGTCGTACGCTCGGTTCCGGTCGCACGGCGCGCCGCTTCGCCCGAGGTAGGAGAAGGACTGATGTTGCGGGTTTTCCTGGTGGACGACCACGAGGTGGTGCGGCGCGGGGTCGCCGATCTGCTGGACGAGGACGAGGGGCTCACGGTGGTGGGCCAGGCGGGGAACGTGTCGCAGGCGCTGGCGCGGATTCCGGCGTTGCAGCCGGACGTGGCGGTGCTGGACGTGCGGCTGCCGGACGGCAACGGCATCGAACTGGCGCGGGAACTGCGGTCCCGGATGCCCGAGCTGAAATGCCTGATGCTGACCTCGTACACCGATGAGCAGGCGATGCTCGACGCCGTGATGGCCGGAGCGAGCGGCTACGTGATCAAGGACATCAAGGGGCTTGACCTGATCTCGGCGGTGCTCGAGGTAGGTGCGGGGAAGTCGTTGCTGGACGCGCACGCGGCGGCCGCGTTGATGGCGAAGCTGCGCGACAGCGCGGAGAAGCAGCGGGGCCCGCTGGCGCAGTTGTCGGAGCAGGAACGCACGCTGCTGGGCCTGATCGGGGAAGGCCTGACGAACCGGCAGATTTCGGAGCGGATGTTCCTGGCGGAGAAGACGGTGAAGAACTACGTCTCCCGGCTGCTGACCAAGCTGGGCATGGAACGGCGGACCCAGGCCGCTGTGCTCGCGACGGAGCTGCGGAGCCAGCGGCCGTAGGCCCTCCCGGGCGGGGTGGTCAGGCGCTGAGCGGAGGGTCGAGCAGGACGTCCTCCAGCGCCCGGCGCGGGGTCCAGGCGACCGGCGTTCCGTAGCCGAGCCGGAGCACGATCTGCGGCCAGAGCCCGCCGCCGAGCAGGTCCCGGAGCTGGACGCGGATCGCGGGCACCTCGACCGGCTGCGAAATGAACGACGCGTCGATCCCGTGGGCGGTCGCGGTGAGCAGGACGCGCTGCATGGCCTGTCCGGCGCGGAGCCGGTCGAGCGGCAGGTCGCCGAACGTCCCGATCACGACCACCAGGGGCGGTGCGCCCGGCGCGCGGGCGGTGCCGCCGAAATCGCGCAGTACCCAGGCGTCGTCCGCCGCGGTCTCGCCGCCGGCGGCGAAGGGCACACCGTCGCGATTGGCCCGGCCGCGTCCGGTCCAGCGGCGCCATTCGGCGACGAACGCGGGGTTGCTCGTCTGGATGCGGTGGCTTTCCCTCACCAGTTCCTTGAGTCCGGCGAGTTGTTCTTCGTCGAGTCGCGGCATCCACGAGTGTTCGATTTCGGCGGCGTGCCGCAGCAGGCCGACCGCTTCGGCGGGAACCGGCTCCGCGGTGAACGGCGTGCGGTTGGTGTGCCGGCGGGGGATGGCCTTGGCGAGGGCGGCGAACCTGCGGTCGGCCGGGGCGGTGGCCCGGCCCTGGACGACGGCGAGCAGGTCGGGGTCGTCCCGCCGGGGGAGCAGGGAAGTGGCGGGCTGGATCCCGATCGCGTGGATCGCGGTGCGCAAATTGAACAGCGCCGCCCCGCAGGACAGCAGCAGCTCGCGCTGGTCGGGGTCGGCGGCGGGCAGTGTGCGGTCGGCGTCGGCGTACAGTTCGATGCCCGCGGGGCCGCTCGCGAACAACCAGGGCTGGGTGTTGTGCGTCGACGGTGCGAGAGTGGCCGAGCGCAGCACGGACAGCACCTGGTCGGCACTGAGCCGCCCGGCGGGGGCCACCTGGAGGGTCGTCCTCCCCAACCGCGCGACGCGGTTTCCTGACTCGTGCACAGTCGTTCCTCCAGACTGCGTCTGTCCGCCGGGAGCCGAAGGCAGCCGGCTGGGACGACGCGGTTACGTCGTCGAGGCGGGCATCAGCCGCTGCGCCGCTTCCGGCGTGATCACCACGACGGGGCACCGCGAGTACCGCACGCATTCCCGGGAAACGCTGCCCAGCAGCAATTCCCGCGTCAGCCCGGCCCCGTGCGCTCCGACCACCAGCAGATCGGCGTCCGTGGACGCGGTCACCAGTTCCGTCGCCGGATCGCCGTGCGGAGTGGCGACCGAGACCTCCGGCGCGTCCGGGAATTCCCGCCGGATCTTCGCGATGTGCTCCTGCGGAAGGGAATGCCCGCCAGGATGGCGGCCGTGCGGCTGGAACGCCAGCGACGTCCCCGGAAGCAGTTCTTCCGCGGGCTGGACGACGACGGCGTGCACGCGGTCGCCAGGTCTCGCGGTGACCAGCAGCGCCCAGCGCAAAGCTGCGTCGCCTTGCGGCGAGCCGTCGACTCCGACGACGATGAGACGGCTGCGAGAGTTCATCTGCCCGCCCCTTTCTCTTGGTTGCTGCCGATCGTGCGGCAGGGAACCCGCGCCGCGACAGGGCCGGAGGTCATCGCAGCGCAGGAGGACGTCTGCGGTACCCGCGATGACTTTCGGCCCCAGCAGCGCGGACCGGCGGGCGGTCAGCATGAACGGGCCGGGACAACGGTTCCCGGTTCCGGGAGTGACCATGAAGACCACGGCTACCGCAGACCTCGCCCCCGCCGAAACGGCCGCGCTCGTCCGAGCGGCCGGCCGGGCCCCGTCGGTGCACAACAGCCAGCCCTGGCGGCTGCGCGTCCGCGGCTCCGACGTCGATCTCGTCGAGCGCACCGACATCGAATTGCCCTGGCACGACCCCGAGGGCCGCGACCGGCTGCTCTCGTGCGGGGCGGCGCTCGCGAACCTGCAGCTCGCCGTGCGGGCGCTGCGTCGCGAATTCACCACGTCTTTCCCCGCGCACGGCGACGTGCTCGCGACCGTCCACACCAGACCCGGCGGCCGGCGCTCGGCGGCTTGTCTGGTGCGATACCACGCGATCGGCTGCCGCCGGAGTTATCGCCGCGAGTTCGGCCCGGAGCCGGTAGGAGAGGCAGACCTCGCCGATCTGCTCGCGGCGGTCGAAGAACCGCGGGTGTACGCGCTGGTGCCGCACCATCTCGAAGCGCTCGCCGAGATGCTCGGCTTCGCGACCCGGGTCTTCCGCTCCGACGCGGCCTACCAACGCGAACTCGACACCTGGACCGCGCACACCTTCGGCCGGCACGCACTGGGCGCCGTCGACGGCGTTCCGGAAGCAGCTTTCAGCGACGACCCGTTGCCCGCGGCGGGGCTTGTCCGCCGGACGACTCCGGTTCCGGACGACGTCCGTCTCGCCGAACGGCTCGCGGCGGAAACCCTCGTCGTGTTCTGCACCGCCGACGACACGCGACAAGCGCACCTCGACGCGGGCGCCGCACTCCAGCGGGTGTGGCTGGAGGCGACCGTGCACGGCTTGGCCGGTTCGGTGCTGACCCAGCCGCTGCACCTGACCGGATTCCGGGAGCGGCTCGCGGAGCGGCTCTGGCTTCCCGGCCTCCCGCAGGCGATCTTCCGCTGCGGCTACCCGGTGTCCGCGGCCCCGCCGTCGCCCCGGCTGCCGGACGGCGAACTGCTGTCCCTCGACCTGTGCGGAGGAACGGAATGAACGCCGTCGTCGAACTCTCCGGTGTGCACAAGGCATTCGGCCGCACGCGGGCGCTGTCCGGACTGGACCTCACGGTGGAAGCCGGTGAGGTGCACGGTTTTCTCGGACCGAACGGGGCCGGGAAGACGACCGCGCTGCGGCTGCTGCTCGGGTTGCTGTGCGCCGACGCGGGCCGGATGCGCCTGTTCGGCGGCGATCCGTGGCGGGACGCGGTGGCCCTGCACCGCCGGCTGGCCTACGTTCCGGGAGAAGTCGCGCTGTGGCCGGATCTCACCGGCGGCGAGACGATCGACCTCCTCGGCCGCCTGCGCGGCGGCGTCGACCCGGTGCGCCGGACGCGGTATCTGGAGCTTTTCGAGCTGGACCCCGGCGTCCGGGTACGGGCGTATTCGAAGGGCAACCGGCAGAAGATCGCCGTCATCGGCGCTCTCGCGGCCGACGCCGAACTGCTGGTGCTGGACGAGCCGACGACCGGCCTCGACCCGCTGATGGCCGAGCGGTTCCGGCAGTGCGTGCGCGAGGAGCGTTCGCGCGGCCGGACCGTCCTGCTGTCCAGCCACATCCTCGCCGAGGCGGAGGCGCTGTGCGACCGGGTGAGCATCCTGCGCGCCGGGAAAGTCGTCGACAGCGGGACTCTCGACCAGTTGCGCCACCTCACCCGGACGTCGCTGACGGTGCGGATGGCCGGGCCCGCGGACGGGCTCGCACGGCTCGCCGGCGTGCACGACCTCGCCGCCGACGCCGGCCTGGTGCACCTGAGCGTGGACAACGCCGCGTTGAGCGACGTGCTGGCGGAGCTGGGCAGACGCGACGTGCGGAGCATCGAGAGCCGCCCGCCGACCTTGGAAGAACTGTTCCTGCGGCACTATCGCGAACCGGAAGCGGTGTCCGCGTGAACTCCGTGACGGGGGCCGGCGCGTTGATCCGGCTCGCCCTTCGCCGGGACCGGGTGCGGCTGCCGGTGTGGATCCTGGTGTCCGCGTCGATGACGGCCGCCGCCGCGGCGGCGACTGCGGGCGTGTATCCGACTGAGCCGGCTCGCCGCGCGGCAGCGGCGAGCATCAACGCCGTGCCCGCACTGGTCGCGCTGTACGGACCGGTCGCCGAGCCGACGGCCGGTGCGACCGCGGTCTTCAAGCTGACTGCCTTCGGCGCCGCGTTGGTCGCGCTGCTGACGACGTTCACCGTCGTCCGGCACACCAGGGCAAACGAGGAAACCGGGCGCTGGGAGCTGCTGCGCGGGGCCGCGACCGGACGGCAGGCGGGACTCGCCGCGGCGGGCGCGATCCTGGCGGTGACGGCGCTCGGCCTCGGCGCGGGCGCCGCGGTCGGACTCGTCGCGGCGGGGCTGCCCGTCGGCGGTTCGCTGGCCTTCGGGCTCGGCTGGACCGGAACAGGCCTGGTCTTCGGCGCGTTGGCCGCGGTCGCGGCCCAGACGGCGCGAAGCGCGCGGGCGGCGTCGGAGATCACCGTGTTCGCGCTCGTCGCGGCCTACCTGCTGCGTGCGGTCGGCGACGCGAGCGGGCCGGCGTGGCTGTCGTGGGTTTCCCCGGTCGGCTGGGCCGGGCAGGTGCGGCCGTTCGCGGGCGACCGCTGGTGGGTGCTGGCGCTTCCGCTCGCGGCGTTTTTGCTGCTGTGGCCGGCGGCGGTCGCGCTCTCCCGGCGGCGGGACCTCGGCGCCGGCTTGATCTCGGCCCGCCGGGGAGCGGCCAGAGCGGGCCGCCTGCTGTCCGGTCCGGCCGGGCTGGCGTGGCGGCTCGACCGCGGCGCCGTGGTGTCCTGGACGCTGGTGTTCGCCGTGCTGGGACTGGTCGTCGGCAATCTCTCCGGCTCTTTGGGCACCTTTTTCTCCACTCCGCAGGCCCGCCAGCTGATCGCCGCGCTGGGCGGGGAACAAGGGCTGACCGACGCGTTCCTCGCGGCCGAGTTCGGCGTGTCCGGGGTGCTCGCGTCGGCACTCGCGATTGTCCTGATCGGACGGTTGCGGGCCGAGGAGTCGAACGGCCGGGCGGCCCTCGTGCTGGCCGGGCCGGTCTCCAGGGCGCGGCTGGCGGCCGGAGCGGCGGCCGTCGCCGTGGCGGCCACGGCCGCGCCTCTGCTCGCCGAGGCAGTCACAGCGGGCCTCGCTCGCGGAGAGGTTTCGCGACTGGTCGGCGCGGCCGTCGTGCAGTTGCCTGGAGTGTGGGCAGTGACCGGGCTCGCGCTCGCCGTGTTCGGGGCGTTCCCGCGTGCGGGCTGGCTGTCCTGGGCGGCGCTGGCCGCGTTCCTGGTCCTCGGAGAGTTCGGCCCGCTGGTGCACGCGCCCGGGTGGGTGCTGGGCATCTCGCCGTTCGCGCACGTCCCGCACGTCCCGGGCGGAGTCGTGGACGTCGCGCCGCTGCTCTGGCTGACCGCGGTGGCGGCACTGCTCGGCGGGGCCGGATTCGCCGCCTTCGGACGCCGTGACCTGACCGCGTGACGGCTGTGCAGGCAAGGCCGTTGGTCCCACGAATTCGGGACAGACTCCGCTACCTCGCGGAGCCGCCGGAAGCGACGCTCGTTCCAGTGCCCACTGACCCGGAGACCGCGATGAATGTTCCCTTGCCTCTAGTCGTCGACCAAGCGCTCGCGGCGGCCGTGCGCGCTCCGTCCCCGCAGAACACGCAACCGTGGCGGTTCGTCGTCGACGGCCCCCGGATCGAGGTGCGGCTGGACCGCGGCCGCGTCCTGCCGATCGCCGACCCGGCCGGGCGGGAGGCGCGGCTGTCCTGCGGCGCGGCCGTCTGCAATCTGATGCTCACCTTGCGGGTCAACGGCGTGCGCAGCCGCGTGCGGATCATCCCGGACCCGGCCGACCGCGACCTGCTGGCGGTGGTCTCGATCGAAGGGAACACCCGTCCGTCCACTATGGACCGCAGGCTCGCGGAAGCGGTCTTCCGGCGGCACACCAACCGGCGGCCGCTGTCCGACCAGACAGTGCCGGTCGCGGCGCGGGCACTCCTGCGCTCGGCAGCGCTGGGCGAGGGCGGCCAGCTGGAGTTCCTGGACGCTTCGGGCCGCTACGCGCAGGTGTCCGCGCTCATCCGGCGCGCCGAGACCGAACAGGCCATGGACCCCGATTACCAGGCCGAGGCCGCGAAGTGGACGGGCCGCGCGGCGGACTGCCCGGACGGCGTGCCCACCGCCGCGTTCGGCCCGCCCGCCGACGTCCCGGGAGTGGTGTCGCTCCGCTCGGCGCACGAGAACCGGTCGATCCCGCCGCGGCAGTTCGAACAGGACCCGGTGCTGGCCGCGGTGCTGACCCGCGACCAGGGCATGGCGGCCGACGTCCGCGGCGGGATGATCATGGAACGCGTTCTGCTGACCGCGACCGCGGAGGGACTGGCGACGTCGTTCCTGTCCCAGCCGTTCGAAGCCCATTCCACGCGGGCGCAGCTGCTGGCGGCGTTCCGCGGGCTGGGGCAGGTGCACACGCTGCTGCGCATCGGGTACGGGCTGCCCACCAGGATGACCGCGCGGCGTCCCGTACACGAGGTGACCACGGTGCGGAGCGTGCCGGAAGTCCCGGCGCTGTAACAGGTTTGTCCTGGAAGGTGACGCCGCCGTCGGCGAGTCCGGCCACCGCATGACCGGTTCGGTCGTGCGGTGGCCATCGGCGTTTGGGGCCCGTTTCACCCGGAAACCCGGGCGCGGCAACCGTTTCGCTCAGGACGTCCCCGCGGCGGGCAGCGCCCGGAGCACGTCCTGGAAGGTGACCATCCCGACGAGGACGCCGTCGTCCAGCACCGGCAGCGAGCGGATCCCGGCCTCGCTCATGCGGCGGGCCAGCTCCGCGCACTCCAGGCTCGCCGCGGCGCCCAGGGGCGGGGTTCGCATCACCGACCCGGCCGTGCGGTGCCCGCTGATCATCGCGCCCTCGTCCGGGCCCGCTTCGCCGGGAATTCCCGCGCGCACCACGTCTTCCTCGGTCAGCAGCCCCAGCAGCCGCCCGTGGCTGTCGACGACCGGCAGGGCGGTGAATCCGTGCCGGGCCATCAGCTCGCCCGCGTCGGTAAGGGACACCGAGGGGGTCACCGCGATCACCGGCGTGGTCATGATGTCGCGCGCGTGCATGGGAATCTCCGTTCGTCGCGCTCCTGCGTCGACGATCACCCCGAAACCCCGGCGCGCCAAGGGTATTTGGTCCCCTCGGCAGTACCTTCCGGGCCGGGCCCGAAGAGGAATTCCGCCCGCGCGCCCGGGCGGAATTCCTCTTCGGACGGCGCGGTTTCCCGGCGATTCTGGTGACTGACCCTGCGAAGCCTTACGGAAGGTGCGCGAGATGAAGGCCTCGGCTGACCGCGTAGTGCGGTGGTGGCACATGCTTGTCCCCGGGCGCGGTTCGGTGGCCCGGCCCTCGGACCGGATCCAGTCCGGTCTGCTCCTCGTCGCGGTTCTCGTCGGGCTGGCTGCGGTCCCGTTCGCGGCGGCCGCGGGCTCCGAGCTATACGCGACCCAGAAACCGGTTTCGGCCGAGCAGACGGCGCAGCGCAGCGTGACGACGGCGCAGCTGCTGGCCGACGGACCGGCGACGACGGTGAGCGGGCGCAGCGGCGTCGTCGCGAACTCGGCGCCGACGGACGCGGTCTGGCAGGTTCCCGACGGCTCGCGCCGGGTCGGCAAGGTGGCCGCCGACGAGGGCGCGCGCCGCGGCGACCGGATCACGATCTGGGTGGACCGGGCCGGAAACCCGGTGCCGCCGCCGCTGAGCGCCGCCGCGGTGCTGGTCGACGCGGTGTGCGCGGCGCTGGGGCTGTGGGTGTCGGTGTGCTTGCTGCTGGCTCTGGTCTACGGCGGCACGGTGTTCGCGCTGAACCGGCACCGGATGGCCGAATGGCAGCGCGAATGGGACGCCGAGCGGGAAAAGCGCGCCCATTCGTGAGATCCGCTCGGCCGGTCAGCAGATCCGCGGGAGCTGCTCGCCGATCAGCAGGTCGACGATGCGGGTCGAGCCGACGAGGGTGCGGGCGACGACGCGGGCGGGCCCTCCGGAGGGGCGGAGGAACCCGATCGCCTGCGCGTCGCGTCCGGCCGGGTGGCCGCGCATCGCCGAGAGGACCGCGTCCGCGGCGGCCGGGGCGACGAAGGCCACCAGGCAGCCTTCGTTCGCGACGTGCAGGGGATCGAGCCCGAGCAGCTCGCACGCCGAAGCGACCGGGACGGGCACCGGGACGTCCGCTTCGGCGATCTCGACGGTGACGCCGGAGGCTTCGGCGAGTTCGTTGAGCGCGGAGGCCAGGCCGCCCCGGGTCGGGTCGCGCAGCGCGTGCACGTCCCGCCCGCCGGCGCCGATCATCGCGGCGACGAGCCCGTGCAGCGGCTGGCTGTCGGAGCGGATGTCCGCCTCGAACTCGAGTCCCTCGCGGACGCTGAGGATCGCGGTCCCGTGCGCGCCGATCGGTCCGGACAGCAGCACGACGTCACCGGGTTGTCCGCCGGACGCGGTCGGTGCCGCACCGGGAAGCAGCTGGCCGATCCCGGTGGTCGTCAGATAGCAGCCGTCGGCGGCGCCATGGCTGACGACCTTGGTGTCGCCGGTGACCACGCGGACGCCGCAGTCGCGCGCGGCCGCGGCGACGGACGCGGTGATCGCGCGCAGTTCGGACAGCGGCAGTCCTTCTTCGAGGATGTAGGCGAGCGTGAGCGCGACCGGGAGGGCCCCGCGCATCGCGAGGTCGTTGACCGTGCCGTGCACGGCGAGCGAGCCGATGTCGCCGCCCGGGAAAAACCGGGGCGTGACCACGAATCCGTCCGTGCTCACCACCAGATCGCCGCTGACGAGGGCGGCGTCTTCGAGCGGTCCCAGTTCTCCGAGTTCTTTGGTGACGACCGAGGCGAGCAGGTCGGCCGACATCCGCCCGCCGGAGCCGTGGCCGAGCAGCACTCGCTCGGCGCCGGCGGCCGGTGCGGGGCAGGTGAGGCGGTCCGGGTCGATGGTGGTCACAGCGGTGCCTCCACAGTGGGATTTTCTCAGCAGCGGGAAGGTCCGTGAAGGGCTCCTTGAGGGAATCAGATTCCCTCAAGG
>NZ_JBSHAM010000135.1:0-17078 GCF_053611505.1 Amycolatopsis sp. NPDC054798
TAAGGGTCTGGCGGCTGTCCGAGAAGGGCTCCTTCAGGGAATCAGATTCCCTCAAGGAGCCCTTCACGGACAGCGGGTCAGGGCTAGCGGCGGGTGGCGAACCCGGCCCGGCCGGAGATGAGCTTGTCCAGCAGCATCACCAGCACGCGCTGCTCGGCCTCGGTGAGCACCTCGACCCACCCGGCCTCGCGTTCGTTCTGCGCCTCGAACACCTCGAGCATCTCGGCGTGCCCGGCATCGGTCAGCGACAACCGCACCGAGCGGCCGTCCGTCTCGCCCGGCGTCCGCGTCAGCAGACCCTCCGCGACCAGGGTTTTCGCCAGATTCGACACGGCCGCCCGGCTCATCCCGGTCAGCCGCGCGGCGGCGGACGGTTCGAGCGGCCCGGCCAGCCACACCACGAACAGCACCCGGAACGCCGACCACGACCGCCCGCGCGGCCGGTGCACGGCGGATTCGAGGTCGTAGGTGACCAGGTTCGACGCCCGGTTCAGCGTCAGCAGCACCTCGGTCGCCAGCTGGTGGCGGAACCCGTACTCCTGCGAAAGCCTGCGGTTGGCCAGCGCGATGAACGACCAGAAGTCGAGCGAGTCCGGGTCCGGCGGCGCGGCGGGGTCCTGCATGGACAGCACTGTAACCGCGCCGCCGGGATAATCAAACTCGAAACTACTTCACCGGACGAGCCAAGCGGGCGCCCGCGTCGCGCGGCACCTTCAGGAACGTCAGCATCGCCGCGGCGACGAGCAGGCAGCCGATCGGGAAGTACAGCCCGATCGTCACGTCGGTCTCGGTGGCCGCGAGCCCGATCGCGTAAGGCCCGAAGAACCCGCCGAGCGCGGCGATCGAGTTGATCGCGGCCAGCCCGACCGCCGTGTGCTCCTTCGACAGCACGCGCGCGGCCATCGCCCAGTACGGCGCGAGGTAGCCGAGCACGCCGATCGCCGCCAGCGACAGGCTGATCAGCGACAACGCCGGCACGGTCTTGAACTGGATCGCGCCGAAGAACCCGATCGCCGCCAGCAGCACGGTGGCGATCACGTGGCCCTTGCGCTCGCCGGTGCGGTCGGAGTTGCGGGCGAGCAGGAGCATGCCGATCGCACCGACCACGTACGGGATCGCGCCGAGCAGGCCGATGTTGGTGGAGGAGTACTTCGGGTCGAGCTGCTTCACGATCAGCGGCAGGAAGAACGTGAGCCCGTACAGGCCGCAGGCGATGAAGAGGTTGGAAATCGCCAGCAGCAGCACCTTGCCGTCGCGCACCGCCCGCAGCTGGCCGAGGAACGTTTCCTTCTCCTCGGGCACGTACTCGCGGTCGATCTCGGCCTGCAGCCAGGAGCTTTCCTCGGCGGTCAGGAACTTCGCGTCGGCGGGCTTGTTCGGCAGGTAGAAGAAGGTCAGCAGGCCGATCAGCACCGCGGGCGCGCCCTGCAGGATGAACACCCACTGCCAGCTGCTCATGCCGAACCAGTGCACGTGGTCGAGGATCCAGCCGCCGAACAGGCTGCCGAGGATCAGCGCGATCGGCTGGGCGAGCGCGAGCGTCGCGATGGCCCTGCCGCGTTCCTTGCCCCGGAACCAGAAGGTCAAGTACAGCAGCAGCCCGGGGAACAGGCCCGCCTCGGCGATGCCGAGCAGGATCCGCGCGATCATCAGGTGCGTCACGCTCGCGACGAACCCGGTCAGCACGGTCACGATGCCCCAGCTGACCGCGATCCGGCTGAGCCACAGCCGGGCCCCGACCTTCTTCATGATCATGTTGCTGGGGACCTCGAACACCACGTAGGCGAGGAAGAAGATCGCCGACGCCACGCCGAAGGTCGCGGCCGTGATGGTGAGCTCTTTGGCCATGCCGAGCTGGGCGTAGCCGATGTTCGCCCGGTCCATGTAGTTGAAGATGTAGAGCAGCAGGACGATCGGCATGACGCGGACGCCGACCTTCCGGACGGTGCGTCTGGCCAGCGGGGAGTCCGCCGTGGTGGCGGCTGCGGCGGGGACGGACATGGGGGTTCTCCTCGACGGTGAGCAGTAACTCTGAAAGATCAGGCAGCGGCGGAGCGACCGGCGATGCGGCCCATAGTGACGGCGTTGGCGACCGCGTTGCCGCCGCCGACATAACGGAAGCCCAGCACTCCGGCCCCGGCCTCGCCCGCGGCGAACAACCCGGGCACACGGTCGCCGCGGACGTCGAGCACCGCGGCGCTGGAGTCGATCTCCAGCCCGGCGTGCGTGCAGACCAGTTCAGCGGGCAGCGTGCGGGCGGCGAAGAACGGTGCGACGCCGATTTTCGCGGGCGGTTCGGTCGCGCCCTTGGCGGACAGGGTTTCGTGCCGCAGGAACTCCGGGTCTTCGCCGGTGGGGAGCTGGGCGTTCCATCTGTCCACAGTGGCCCGGAGAGCATCTGCGGGCACGTTCATCTTGCCCGCCAGTTCCTCCAGCGTGTCCGCGCGAAGGGTGCGGCCAGCGTCCGCTTCGGACAGTACGTGGTCGGCGTTCCAATGCGCGTAGCCCGGCGGGAGGTCGCGACGGGCTTGGTCGTCGAAGACCATCCACACTGGACCGTCCTGCGCGGAGATGATGCCGCTGGACACCGCGTACGACGCGTCCTCGTCCATGAACCGGCGGCCGTGCGCGTTGACCAGTACCCGCGAGCGCGGCGGGAAACCGGACTGCCAGTGGTGCAGGCGCTGGAAATACGCGGTCGGCAGGAGCAATCCCCAGCCCTCGCCGGTGATCGAGGCGGACACCTGCTCGCCGAACGCGAAGTGGTCGCCCCGGGAGCCGGGCGCGGCGACGACGAACAGATCCTCGCCCGCCGCGTCCGCGTCCGGGTAGTACCGCGTGCGCAGCGCGGGGTCCTGGGCGAACCCGCCGCTGGTCACGATCACCGCGTTCGCCCGGACCTCGATGCCGTCCGCGACGACTCCGGCGACCCGGCCGTCCTCCACGAGCAGCCGTTCGACCCGGGTGTTCAGCACCGCTTCGGCCCCGGCCTTGCGGCGCGCGCGGTCGAGCACCTGGACGAGGCCGTAACCCTGATCCTTCGGCACATGCCCGCGCCAGACGTCCTCAACGCCCGCGCGGGTCAGGCCCGGCGTGTGCGCGTCGTGCGACACCTTCGCCGGGATCTCCGCGCCGAGCCCGATCAGCCATTCGACGGCAGGACCGGCCTCGCGGCAGAAAGTCTTGAGCAGGCCGGGTTTCAGCTGCCACTGGTTGAGGTCGAGGTAGTGCTGGAAGAACCGCTCCGGCGTGTCCTCGATGCCCAGCGCGCGCTGGACGCTCGTGCCCGCTGCGGTGAGCATGCCCGCGGACAGCTGGGTCGAGCCGCCGAGTTCCTTTTCCGACTCGAACAGCATCACCGAGGCACCGTGCTCGGCCGCGGACACGGCTGCGGCCAAACCCGCGCCGCCCCCGCCGATCACCACGACGTCAGCGTCGACGCTCATCCCAGATCACCTCCGGCTTCGGCGAGAATGCGATGGTAGAGACCGTTGGAGACGAGACCGCCGTCCACGGTGACCTCGCTTCCGGTCAGGTAGGTGGAGCGGTCCGACAGCAGGAACAGCACCGTGTCGGTGATTTCCCTGGGGTCGGCCATCCTTCCGGCGGGCACACTGTCCACAGCGGACTTGACGAAGCCGTCCGCTCCGGCCAGCAGCCCGGTGTCGACCAGTCCCGGGTGGACGGAGTTGACTCGGATCCGCCACTTCGCGAAATTGCCCGCGGCGGACTTCGACAGTCCGGTCAGCCCCCATTTGCTCGCCGAATAGGCGGGGGAGAAGTACCCGATCTGGCCGGAGATAGACGAGATGTTCACGATCGAACCGCCGCCGGAATCGCGCATCAGCGGCGCGGCCGCGCGCATCCCGTGGAACGGCCCGGACAGGTTCACCGCCAGCACCCGGTCCCAGACCTCGGCGGTGGTGTCCTGGAATTCCAGCCGCCGCGAGATCCCGGCGTTGTTCACGAGCCCGCCGAGCGTGCCGTGCTCGGCGCGGATCCGGTCGAGCACCCGAGCCCACTGCGCCGGTTCGACGACGTCCATTGTGTACGGTGTCGCCGCCCCGCCCGCCGCGCGGATCTCGTCCGCGATTTCGTCCGCGCCGGCGAAATCCGCGACGCAGACGTGCACGCCGCGTTCGCCGAGCGCGCGGGCGTGCTGCGCGCCCATCCCGTTCGCCGCGCCCGTCACGAGCACGACGTCCGGGTAGCGCACGGCTTCGGTGGCGTCAGACATGCCGGGAGCCGCCGTCGACCGCGAGGCTGTGCCCGGTCACGTAGCGCGAGCTGTCCGAAAGCAGGAACAGCAGCACGCTGCACACCTCTTCCGGCGAGCCGATGCGGTGCAGCGGCACCGCGTCGAGCGCCTTCGCCAGCGCGGGCGCGTCGTCCTGGATCCAGCGGGTCATCTCGGTGTCGATGTAGCCAGGGGCGATGGCGTTGACCCGGATGCCCTGGTCGCCGAGTTCCACCGCGAGCGATTCGGTGAGGTGCGCGACGGCCGCCTTGGAACTGCAGTACGCCGCGCGTCCCTTGCGCACGCGGACCGCGGACACCGACGCCATGTTGACGATCGCGCTGCCCGGTTCCATCCGCACCGCCGCGGCCTGCGCGCCGAACAGCACACCCTCGACGTTCACCGAAAGCGTCGAGCGGATCTGCTCCGGGGTGATGTCGGGAACCTCGGCGTAGGGGAAGATCCCGGCGTTGTTGACCCAGAAGTCGATGCGGCCGAACTCGTCGATCGCGCGCTGGGCGAGCGCGACGTGGTCCTGCGCGCGGGTGACGTCCAAAGCGGACGCGACGATCCGGCCCGGCTTGTCCTCAATGGACTCCGCGGCCAGCGCGGCGGTCAGCTCGTCGGCGGTGGCGGTCATCGCGGCGGCGTCGAGATCGCCGCCCACCACGTGCACCCCGCGGGTGGCGAGACCGGCGGCGAACCGCGCGCCCATGCCGCGGGCCGCGCCGGTGACCACGGCGACCTTGCCCGGCATCTCCGGGTACCGCGCGGTCGCGGGCTGGTGCAGCACCCGGCCGGGGCCGGTGGGAGTGAGAGGGGGAAGCGGGGCGGGCATGGGTGGTTCTCCTTGCGTGGGGCTTGGGTTGGGTGTTGTGAGTGTTTATGCCGGTTCTAACCGGCATAAACACTCACAACCTGGTCAGGGCTCGCGGTGCACGGTGCGGCGGCGCACGCGCCAGCCTTCCGCGGTGCGCACGAGTTCGTCGTCCAGCACGGTGAGCCGGTGCAGTCGCGGGGAACCGCCTTCCGGCGTTCCGACGATCTGCAGATAAGCGAGCGCTCGCAAGGCATCCTCGGTCTGTCCTGACTGGACTTCCACAGTGGACACCACGTGCCGCAGCCGTTCTCCGGATTCGACGCACCCGGCGTGGAACCGCTCGGCGAACGCGGTCAGCGCGGCCGTGCCGGCCTCCGGTTCCGGATAGCTGGGCGAGACGAACTCCCCGTCCGGGGTGAACGTGGCGGCCCAGCGCGCGGCCTGCCCGGAGTCGATGGCGTGGCTCTGGCGGCCGTAGAGCTGATGCACCGCCAGCACGTCCTCGACGGGGACTTCGCTCATCTCCGAACCTCGATCCGCGGGGTGGTTGCCTCGAACGGCAAACGTGCTATATTCGCACGCACCGTGCGATATGTAGGAACAGTAGGTCGCCGGGCAACTGTCGTCAAGGGAGCCGTGTGTCCGAATCGGGGACGTCGAAGACGCTGAGCCACGGGCTTCAGGTGCTGGAGCTGCTGGTGGAGCACCCGCAGGGGCTCACGATGACCGAGATCGCCGAGGGGATCGGCGTGCACCGCACGGTCGCGCACCGGCTGGTGCGCACCCTGGAGGCGCACCATCTCTGCCGGCGCGACCGGTTCAAGCGGATCTCGCTCGGCACCGGTCTCGTGCGCCTGGCCGAGCCGGTGGAACAGGACCTGCGCACGCTCGCGCGCCCGGTGCTGGAGGAGCTTTCGGACGCCGGCCGCGCGTCGGCGCACCTGGTGGTCCGCGAAAACGCCGAACAGGTGCGGATGCTGATGATCGTGGAACCGCGGCAGGCGCGGATGCACGTCTCGTTCCGCAGCGGCCAGCTGGACCCGATCGGGCGCGGGTCGGCCGGGCTCGCGCTGCTCGCGGCGGAACCGCCGGTCGAAGGGGAACGCGAGGAGATCACCCGCGCCCGGAGCCGGGGCTACGCGGTGTCGGTGGGGGAGATCGCGCCGGGGATCACCGGGATTTCCGCGGTGGTGCCGACCGGCCGCGACGCGCCGGGCACAAGCATCGGGCTGTCGTTGTTCGAGGCCCCGGACCCGGACGAACTGGGCCGGCTCGTGGTGGCGTCAGCGCAGCGCTTGGGTTCGCTGCTGAAATAGTCAGCGGTGAAATAGTCAGCGGCCGACGAGCCCGGCTTCGTGCGCGAGCAGCCCGGCCTGGGTCCGGTTCGTGCAGTCGAGCTTCACCAGCATCCGCGACACGTAGCTCTTCACTGTCGCCTCCGCCAGATGCAGTCGCCCGGCGATGTCCGCATTGGACAGTCCTTCGCCAAGGCAAGCCAGCACTTCCCGTTCCCGCTCGGTCAACCCGGCGGTCCGGCGGCGGGCTTCGTCGTCGCGGCGGTGGCCGTCCGACGACAGCGCGACCAGCCGGCGCGCGGCCGACGGCGACAGCACGGTGTGCCCGTCGGCGGCGACGCGCACCAGGCCGATCAGATCCTCCGGCGGCGTCGACTTCACCAGGAACCCGGCCGCGCCCGCGCGGAGCGCGCGGATGACGTAGGTGTCCGCGTCGAACGTCGTCAGCGCCACCACCGCGGGCGGTTCCGGCAGCGCGCAGATCCGTTCGATCGCGGCCAGCCCGTCCACGCCGGGCATCCGCAGGTCCATCAGCACCACCGAAGGCCGGTGCCGGACGACCTCCTCGACCGCTTCGGCTCCGTCCTGCGCCTGCGCGACTACCTCGATGTCGCCGGCCGAGCCGAGGATCGTGCGCAGATGCGCGCACACCATCGGCTCGTCGTCGGCCACCACGACCGTGATCACCGGGCAGCACCTTCCGTGGTCGGGACGTAGGCGGGCAGTATCGCACCGATCCGGAATCCTCCGCCGGGCACCGGTCCCGCTTCGAAACTGCCGCCGACGAGTTCGACGCGCTGGCGCAGGCCGCTCAGCCCCGCGCCGGAGCCACTGCCCGCGAGCGCCGCGTCCGGCGGCCGGGTCGGGCTGGTGTTGACGACAGCCACGTCCAGCCCGCCCGGGTGATAACGCAGCGAAACCGTCGCCGAGCAGCCCGGCGCGTGCTTGCGGATGTTGGTCAGCCCTTCCTGCACCACCCGGTACGCGGTGCGCGCGACAGTCGGCGACACCGACGTCCGGTCCCCGGTCACCGAAAGCTCGGTTTCGATGCCGACCGCGACCGACTCGGCGACCAGGTCCGCCACCTCGCCGGGCAGCGGCGGATTCGGCACCGGCGGTTCGATTCCGGTGCCGTTGCGCAGCACGCCGACCAGGTCGCGCAGCTCGTCCAAGGCGTGCGCGCCCTCGCGCCGGATGTCCTCCGCGGCCGACTTCACCGACGGATCCGGCGAGGTCAGCCCGAGCGCGCCGGCGTGCAGCACCATCAGGCTCAGCCGGTGCGTGACCACGTCGTGCATCTCGCTCGCCAGCCTTCGCCGCTCGGCCGCCAGCGCCTGTTCGGCGAGCAGATGCTGTTCGCGTTCCGCGCGTTCGGCCCGGTCTCGCAGCGAACTCAGCAACTGCCGCCGTGCCTCGAAATACAGCGAGATCGCCACCGGCAGCGCGGTGCTCAGCAGGCCGAACGGCGTCGTGTTCCAGGCCGGGTTCCACGGCCGCGTCGCCAGCAGCGCCAGGAACCCGGCGATCCACAGCAGACGGCGCCGGTCCATCTGCCGGACGAGCTGCGCCAGCACGATCGGCGTGATCGTGGGGACGGTCATCAGCGTCGGCTGGCGGGTGGGCACGAGCAGGCCGGGGGAGAAGAGGTCGGACGCCAGCATCGCCAGCGACGCCACGATCAGCAAACCGGCCACGCCGTTCGGGAAGCGCGCCAGGAGAAGCAGCGACGCGTCGCAGACGAGTTCCAGCACGAGCGTCGCGTACGGCCCGAGGAATCCGGTGGTGGGCCCGGCGGCGAGGAAAAGCCCGAAGTCGAGGCAGGCGAACACCAGCGCGGTGCCGCCCAGCCAGAGCCAGTCGGTCGACCGCGGCCAGGAGCGGCACGTGCTGGTCACCCGGTCACGGTATCCGTTCGCCCGCGCGGCCGCGCCGGATCCGCACCGCCCGGGTGGCGGGTTACCGCCGAAAGTTGCGGCCGGGCCGGGAATGATCCACTTTCGTCGCTGCGAGTCGCTACCGAGCACGCTTACCCCGCACCCCTGCGCCGCGGTGGACTCGACGCCATGACGAGCGAAGGAATCCCGCGGTTCGCCCGGCTGCCGGTGCTGGCGGTCGCGGCGGGTGTCGTCGCGCTGCTGGTGGCGACGAGCACGCGGTACGCGCACGGGTTCGACGAGCTGTACTTCCTCGTGGCTGGTCGAGATCACCTGGCCTGGGGGTATTTCGACCAGCCGCCGCTCGTCCCGCTGCTGGCCGGGACGCTGGACCAGTGGTTCCCCGGGTCGCTGGTCGCGCTGCGCTTGCCGATGGCGCTCGCGGCCGGCGCCGGGGTCGTGGTCACCGCGCTGACCGCCCGCGAACTGGGCGGCGGCCGCGGTGCCCAGCTGATGGCGGCCGGGGCGTATGCGACTTCGGGGCTGATGATCATCAGCCACTGGGTCGCCACGTACGCGCTGGACCCGTTCTTCTGGACGCTCGTGGTCTTCCTGCTCGTGCGCTGGACCCGGACCCGGCGCGACGGTCTGCTCGTATGGGCCGGAGTCGTCACCGCGATCTCGCTGCAGACGAAATTCCTGATTCCCGCGCTGTGGGGCGCGGTGCTGGTGTCCGCGCTGGTCTTCGGGCCGCGCAAGCTGGTGTCCCGGCCGAAGCTGTGGCTGGGCGCGCTGATCGCCGTGGCGGCCACCCTGCCGACGTTCCTGTGGCAAGCCACGCACGGCTGGGCTTACACCCGGATGGGCGAAGTCGTCGCGGCGGAATTCCCCGGCTACCTCGGCTTCGCGCGCGACGGTTTGCTCGGCGCGGGAATGGGAATCGGTGTACTGGCTCTGCTGTACGGGATGTGGCGGCTTCTGCGTTCGCCCGACCTGGTGCCGTACCGCTACCTCGCGGTGGCGTTGCTGCTGGTCGTCGCGGTGATCGTCGGGACGCACGGCCGCTCGTACTATGTGATGAGCCTGTACTCGCTGCCGTTCGCCGCCGCCGCGACGGAGCTTTCGCGACGGAATCTGGTGCGGTGGTGGAAAATTCCGGTCGGGATCGCTTTCGCGCTTTCGGCCGCGGTCACGGTCGCCGGGCTGCCGGTGTGGCCCGCTTCGATGAAAGCGACGTCGTTCGGGCCGTTTTCGCTCGGCACGGTGTTCGCGGCCGGGGAGACCGCGCAACAGCAATTGGCGGACGGCGTCGGGCAGACGTATCGGTCGCTGCCGGAATCCGTGCGCCGGGAAACCGCCGTATACGGGGAAATCTATCCGTTCGCCGCGGCCGTGGAGTACTACGGGCCGCGGTACGGGATCGACAATGTCTACAGTGGACATCGGGGATACTGGTACTTCGACCGGCCGCCGGATTCCGCGCGGAACGTGCTTTTCGCGGGCTTCGATCCGGCGTTGCTGCGACCGTACTTCTCTTCGGTGACCGAAGTGGTGCCCGGGCTGATGTGGCTGTACACCGGGCGGAAGCAATCCTGGGAAACGATCTGGCCAGAGGTGAAGAAACAATGAGCGATTCCTTGCCCGCGCGAGCGTATTTCCTCGCCTGCGACCCGGACGGCGGCCCGGTATCCCGCCGCCCCCGAGCGGCCCTGCTGGTCCGCGCCGCCGCGGTGACCGACCTGGTGCTGCGCGGCAACCTCCGCGACCGGCGCGGCCACGCCGAACCGACTGACGCCGCACCGGCCGGCGACCTCCTGCTCGACGACCTGCTGGCCGACCTTCGCGCGCACAAACCGGCTTCCTGGCGGGCGTTGCTGCGCCGCGGCAAGAACGACACGCTGCAGTCGCTGGAAACGCAACTCTCCGCGGCGGGGCTGCTCGAAGAGGGCAGCAGTTCGTTTCTGCACCGCAAGGTTCTGGTCCCTTCCGACCCGTCGCGAGTACGCGAAGCGCACGCGCGGCTCGACCGCGCCTTGACCGCCCCACTGTCCGAAGTGGACGCTTCCGCCGCGGCGCTGGCGACACTGGCCGCGGCCTCCGGAGCCGGGATGTCCCGATCGGACGCGCGTCGCCACGCCGACCGGCTGAAGGAACTCGAGAAGCTCGCCGGACCGGTGGTTCCGGCGCTTCGCAAGGCCGTAGCGGGCCGCCGGGCGGCGCGGATCGCGGCGTTCTCCGGAGGTTCCGGAGGCTGAGCTTTCGGTCAGCCGAGGGGGCTGACCGACGGTTCGGCCGCCGCCGAAGCGTGGACGTCGTACCGTGGCGGCCATGACCTCCTTCGCCGCGCTGCACGTCCCGGGCCGTCCGCTGTTGCTGCCGAATGTCTGGGAGTTCGGCTTCGCCGCCGCCCTCGCCGAGGCCGGCCACCCGGCAGTCGGCACCACCAGCCTCGGCGTTTCGGCCGCCGCCGGGCTCGCCGACGGGGCCCCGGAATCCCGCGCGGCGACCGTCGCGCTGGCGAAATCGCTGGCACCGCTGGACATCCTGGTCAGCGTCGACCTCGCCGACGGGTTCAGCGCCGACCCGGCGGAAGTGGCTGACCTCGTCGCGGAACTGGCCGACGCCGGGGTCGCAGGAGTCAACCTGGAAGACGGCCGAGCCGACACCCTCGCGCCGATCGTCGTTCAGGCCGCACTGCTGGCCAAGGTCCGCGAACGAGTCCCCGGCGTGTTCCTCAACGCGCGCACCGACACGCACTGGCTCGGCACCGGGCCGGTCGCGGACGCCATCACCCGGGCCCGCGCGTACGCCGACGCTGGCGCCGACTGCGTCTTCGTTCCCGGCCTGCACGATCCCGCTGACGTGACGGAACTGGTCGAAGCGGTCGAGGTGCCGGTGAACCTCCTGCACCTGCCTGGGAAAGCCACTTTCTCAGAATTGGCTTCACTGGGCGTGGCGAGGGTCAGTCTCGGCTCGACGCCTTACCGCGTAGCGCTTTCCGCCGCACTGGCCACAGTGGACGCTGCCCGCGAAGGGACTGAGCTGCCGCTGAAGCCGCCGTCATACGGTGAGATCACGGCATTGCTCCCGTAATCTGGGCAACATGATCTTCGGAGGAAACACCGACTTCGCCGTCCCGGCGGGGTATCTCAACACGCCCAGCATCGGGATCCCGCCGACGCCCGTCGCCGAAGCGGTCGACGCCGCGGTGAGCCGGTGGCGCACCGGACAGGACACCCCCTCGGACTTCGACGAGGCGGTATCCCGTTCCCGCAGCGGATTCGCGCGGCTCGCCGGGGTTCCGGCGGAGCGGGTGGCGATCGGCGCGTCGGTGTCGCAGCTGGCGGCGAACGTCGCCGCCGGGCTGGCCCCGGAGGCCCGCGTTCTGGTCGCCGAGGGCGAATTCACCAGCGTCACGTTCCCGTTCGCGCAGCGGGCGAACGTCACCGAAGCGCCGCTCGCCAAGCTGGCACAGCACGTCGAGGGCCACGACCTCGTCGCGGTCAGCCTCGCCCAGTCCGCCGACGGCGCGCTCCTCGACACCGCCGCGCTGCGCGCCGCCGCCGAAGCCGCGGACGTGCCGGTCATGATCGACGTCACGCAAGCCGCCGGCTGGCTGCCGCTGGACGTCGCGTGGGCGGACTGGATCGTCTGCGCGGGCTACAAATGGCTGTTCTCGCCGCGCGGCTGCGCCTGGCTCGCGGTGCACCCGCGGGCGCACGAGCGGACCCGCCCGGTCGCCGCGAACTGGTACGCCGGCGACGACCCGTGGTCCGCGGTGTACGGAATGCCGCTGCGCCTGGCCGGAAACGCGCGTGCGTTCGACCTTTCGCCGGTGTGGCTGTCACACGTTGGCGCAGCGGAGGCGTTCGGCTACTTGGCGTCACTGGACCTCGCCGCGGTGCGCGAACACAACGCCGGCCTGGCCGATTCCCTGCGCACCGCGGCGGGACTGGAACCGCAGGGGACCGCGATCGTGGCGCTGGACGCCGACCCGGCGCGGATCGCCGACGCCGGGATCGTCGCGAGCGTCCGCAACGGGCGGGTACGGGTCGGTTTCCATCTCTACAACGGCCCTGACGACGTCGAACGCGTGCTGGACGCGGTGGGCTGAAGCCCAGCCCAGCGGCTGGGTCAGTCGTGCGGAGGCGGTGAACTACGGTGTTCGCGTGTCCCATCCGCACTTCACCCCCGGTCCTTCGGACACGGCCCCGATCCCGGCCGTGCCCGCGCAACCGGGTCCGCCGCCCGGCCCGCCGCGCAACCGCGCCCTGCTGCTGCGCGGCGCCGGACTCGTGGCGATCGCCGTCGTGGCCGGGCTCGTCTGGTACTTGATCCGGCACGACAGCACGCCGGACGAGCCGGTCGCCGAACCCCCGGCGACGACCGCGAAGCCCGCGTTCGACTACAAGCTGGCCGAAGGCCCGGTCAAGGCGACCGACTGTGTCGCCAACGCCTACTCGGGCGCCAAGAAGTTCTTCCAGGACAACCCGTGCAAGTCGCTGGCGCGAGCGCTGTACACGGTGCAGTCCGGCGACGCGAAGGCGCTGGTCTCGGTCGTGCTGGTGACGATGCCCGACGCGGCGAAGGCGACCGAGCTGAAACAGCTCACCGACCGCGACGGCACCGGGAACGTGAGCGACCTGGTCCGCGACGGCACCTTCCATGACACCGACGCCCCGAAACTCAGCGGCAACGAGGCCGAGTACGAGTCGAAGGCCACCGGCCCCGAGGTGACGATCGTGCTCACCGACTTCTACTACGGGCACCACGACAAACAGCTGCTCAACCGGATCGCGAAGAACGCGCTGAAACTGTCCGGCAAGCTCCGCTGACCCCTGTCCTCGTGAGTGCGTAAGACGGGTATAACCCGCAAACACACTAACGATACCCCCGCACACAGGCTGCCCCGGCAAGGCCACCGCAGCGGGCTTCTGACCCGCTTCCTGCCGCCACGGCATCCCGCGCCGGGCCGCCGCGATCAGCGCCTGCAACGCCATCCCGCGCAGCCCCGAATCGTCGGTATGCGTGAGCACGGCAAGCCAAGCCGCCGCCGTGTCCGCCTCCGCGCTGGCCACCAGCGCGGCAGCCGAAGCGGTGTCCGTAACCGGCTTAGGCGGCACGTACGCGGCTTCAGGCGCAACCGGCGTCGCTGAAGCCGAAGTGATCATCTGCGTCACCGCGTCACGCCGCGCGGTGTGCTCCGCGCGCCCAGTCTTCACCGCGTCCCCGAAGTCGCCCGGCAGGAACGCTGTCACCAGCCCGTACACCCACAACGAGGCGTGCTCGGCAGCCAGCGCCTTCTGCAGCGGATCCACCGCTTCCTTCGGCACCGACGACGGCGCTGCCGCAGCCTTCGCGTCTTCCCCCGGCCCGAGTTCCGGCGCGACCCGCTGCAGCCCGGCGCATCCGGCGGCCACCGACGCGACGAGCCCGGCCCGGTACGCAGGCAGTGCGGGCACCAGATCCTCCGCCTGCTTGCGCGCGGCGGCGAGCCGGTCCTTGAACCCGGCCAGTGCGGCCGGTGCGGGCGGGACGTTCGCCGCCTTCTTGGGCCGGTTCAGCCGGTCCACCTCGGCCTTCAGCGCGGCCGCCTGCGCGGCTCTGGCGTCGGCGACCTGGCCGGCCGCGTCGCCGCCGGAGGGCAGCTTCCTGGCCGCGGCGGCGTCCGCCTCGGCCATCGCCAGCAGCGGAGCCAGCGGATCAGGGGCGTCGTCGTAGCCGCCCGAGCAGGCGGCGAGCGGCACAGCCGCGGCGACAGTGGCGCTCAGTGCGCCCAGACGCAGCACGGCGCGCCGGGAGAGGTCTGCGGTCACGTCGGCCCATCCTGCCAGGCCCGCCGGGTGCGCCGCCGCTCGCGCGTCTTCGCGGGGGCGCAGGATAAGCTTGACCTTCACCGACCACAGCCGTGACCAGCGCGCGTCACGACGGCCGAACAGGAGTGCTCCACGTGCCCAACGAACTCGCCAGCCGGCTGGAGCCGATCGTGGCCGAAGCCGTCACGACCGCGGGTTTCGACCTCGACTCGCTCGAGGTGCAGCAAGCCGGACGGCGACAGCTGGTGAAGGTGGTCGTCGACTCCGACGACGGCGTCGGGCTGGACGAGGTCGCGGAGGTCAGCCGCACCGTCTCGGCCGCACTCGACGAGAACGAGCACGTGCTGGCGAGCGCCTACACGCTCGAGGTCACCTCGCCGGGCCTCGACCGGCCGCTCACCCAGCAGCGGCACTGGCGGCGCGCCCGGTTCCGCCTCGTCAAGATCACGCCGGTCGAAGGCTCCGCCTACCTCGCCCGGGTCGGGCACGCCGGCGACAAGAGCGCGCGCGTGCTCGCGGACGGCCGGATCAAGGACGTGCACTACGACTCCGTCGCGAAGGCCGTGGTGGAAGTCGAATTCAAGCAACCGCCCGCCGACGAACTCAAACAGTTGACCGCGGACGAGAACGACAAGGACAAGAAGGAGGAGTCGAAGTGAACGTGGACATCGCCGCGCTGCGGGCGATCGAACGGGACAAGGACATCCCCTTCGACACGGTCATCGAGGCCATCGAGACCGCGCTGCTCACCGCGTACAAGCACACCGAGGGCCACCAGCCGCACGCCCGCATCGACATCGACCGCAAGACCGGCCTCGTCCGGGTCCTCGCGCACACGCTCGCCTCCGACGGCGAGGTCGACGAGGAGTGGGACGACACCCCCGAGGGCTTCGGCCGGATCGCCGCCACCACCGCGCGCCAGGTCATCCTGCAGCGGCTGCGCGACGCCGAGCACGAGAAGACCTACGGCGAGTTCTCCGCCAAGGAGGGCGAGATCGTGGCCGGCGTGGTGCAGCGCGACGCGCGCGCCAACGCCCGCGGCATGGTCGTGATCCAGGTCGGCGACACCGAGGGCGTGCTGCCGCAGGCCGAACAGGTCGCGGGGGAGTCCTACGAGCACGGCACCCGGATCAAGGCGTTCGTGTTCGGGGTGTCGCGCAGCAACCGCGGCCCGCAGATCATGCTGTCGCGTTCGCACCCGAACCTGGTGCGCAAGCTGTTCGCGCTGGAGGTCCCGGAGATCGCCGACGGCACCGTCGAGATCGCCGCGGTCGCCCGCGAACCGGGGCACCGGTCCAAGATCGCCGTGCGCTCCACCATCCCCGGCGTCAACGCCAAGGGCGCCTGCATCGGCCCGATGGGCGCGCGCGTGCGCAATGTGATGAGCGAGCTGGCCGGCGAGAAGATCGACATCATCGACTGGTCCGACGACCCGGCCAAGTTCGTCGGGAATGCCTTGTCGCCGGCGAAGGTTGTTTCGGTGCGTGTCGTGGACGAGCGGGCCAAGACGGCGAGGGTCGTCGTCCCGGACTTCCAGCTGTCGCTCGCGATCGGCAAGGAAGGACAGAACGCCCGGCTCGCGGCCCGGCTCACCGGCTGGCGGATCGACATCCGCAGCGACGCGGCCCCCGCCGAACCGGCCGCTTCCGGCGAGAGTGAGCAAGACCACGCCGGCCAGGCGCGGCCCGCCGCGGCAACCGGTTCGGCCGACTGAAGGTGCAGGCGCTAGACTCGACAACGGTTCAAGTCCCGCGAAGGGCCACTGGGGACACCCCCGACCTCCAGCGTCACCGGCAGTCACCGGTGCGCACGTGTGTCGGCTGCCGGAAACGGGACTTGACCGGTGAACTGCTGCGCGTGGTCGCGGCGGACGGGCGGCTGGTCGTCGACGAACGTCGGCGGCTGCCGGGACGGGGTGCGTGGCTGCACCCCGGAACGGGCTGCCTGGCCAAAGCCGAGCGGAAGCGGGCGTTCCCCCGGGCTCTCCGGGCCCAGGGTGCGCTCGAGACCGCGGGGCTGCACGACCACGCGGCGTTCGCCGCGGACAACGACGCCGGGACAAACCCGGGGTCGCGAGATACAAGGAAGCAGGTCGACCCGTCATGAGTCAGCCGTGAAGCTGAAGCCATGAACGCGCGACGATAAGGACGAGGTCAGCGGGTCCCCGCCTGGCCTCCCCTAGATGAGGAGAGCTGTGCCAGGCAAGGCCCGTGTACACGAGCTCGCTAAGGAGCTCGGCATCACCAGCAAAGAAGTTCTCGCCAAGCTGAAGGAGCAGGGCGAGTTCGTGAAGTCCGCGTCGTCCACCGTCGAGGCGCCCGTCGCCCGCCGGCTCCGCGACGCGTACCCCGCCAAGGGCGGGAAGAAGCCCGGTCCCACGCCGGGACCGCGGCCCGCTCCGGCGGCCCCGAAGCCGCCCGCCCCGCAGCAGAGCGCGGCTCCGCAGGCACCGGCCCAGCCGGCTCCCGCGCAGCAGCAGGCCCCGGCCGTCAAGCCGGGTCCGCAGGCGGTCAAGCCGGCGGCGTCCCCGGGCCCGAAGCCCGGCGGCCCGCGTCCCGGACCGCGCCCGCCCGCACCGGCCCAGCCGGCCCCGGCGCAGGAGGTTCCGGCCGCCAAGGCCGAGCCCGCCGCGCCCAAGCCGGCCCCGAAGCAGCAGGACTCGTCGTCCGCCGGTTCGGTCGTGCCGCCCAAGCCGCAGGGCCCCAAGCCCGGCGGCCCGAAGCCCGGTCCGCGCACCCCGCGGGTCGGCAACAACCCGTTCGGCGTCGGGTCCGGTTCCCCGGCCCCGCGTCCGCCCGCTCCGCGTCCGGGCGGCGGCCAGGGCGGCGACAACCGTCCCCCGCGTCCCGGCGGCGGCCAGGGCGGCGGAGAGCGTCCGCCGCGTCCCGGCGGGCAGGGCGGCGGCAACCGGCCGAGCCCGGGCAACATGCCCCCGCGCCCGAACCCCGGCATGATGCCGGGCCGCGCCCGTCCGGCCGGACCGGCCGGCGGCCGAGGCGGTCCTGGCGGCGGTGGCGGTCGTCCCGGTGGTGGCGG
>NZ_JBSHAM010000136.1:0-16926 GCF_053611505.1 Amycolatopsis sp. NPDC054798
GCACAATCAGTGAGCCGTGAAGGACACCTTGAGGTAAACAGATACCATCATGTAGTCCTTCACGGACCGACACAACTCAGGCCTCGACCTCAGAGCCGTCCCCGGCCCACAGCGTGTGGAACGAGCCGGGACGGTCGACCCGCCGGTAGGTGTGCGCGCCGAAGAAGTCGCGCTGTCCCTGCACCAGCGCGGCCGGCAGCCGGTCCGCGCGCAGGCCGTCGTAGTACGCCAGCGCGGTCGAGAAGCCGGGCGTCGGGATGCCCAGCCGGACCGCCGTCGAGATCACCGAACGCCACGAGTCCTGCGCGTCCTCGACTGCCTTCCGGAAGCCGCCGGACGTGAGCAGCGTCGGGAGGCCCGGCTCCGCGGCGTAGGCGGACGTGATGTCGTTCAGGAACTTCGCCCGGATGATGCAGCCGCCGCGCCAGATCGACGCGACGCGGCCAAGGTCGATGTCCCAGCCGTACTCCGCGGCACCGGCCTGGATCTGGTTGAAGCCCTGTGCGTACGCGACCACCTTCGACGCGTACAGCGCCTGCTCGACGTCGTCCGCGAAGGTCTCCAGCGCGGACCCGGTCAGCGGCGTGCGCGTCGGCCCGCCCAGGCCGTGCGCGGCCGAGCGCAGCGACTGCGACCCGGACAGCGACCGCGCGAACACCGCTTCCGCGATGCCGCTGATCGGCACGCCGAGGTCGAGACCGATCTGCACGGTCCAGCGACCGGTGCCCTTCTGTTCCGCGGCGTCCTCGACCACGTCCACGAACGGCTTGCCGGACGCGGCGTCCACGTGCTTGAGCACCTGCGCGGTGATCTCGATCAAGTACGAGTCGAGCCGCCCGGTGTTCCAGGTGCCGAACACGTCGGCGATCTCGGCCGGGGAGTAGCCCGCCGCGCCGCGCAGCAGGTCGAACGACTCGGCGATCAGCTGCATGTCGGCGTACTCGATGCCGTTGTGCACCATTTTGACGAAGTGCCCGGCTCCGTCCGCGCCGACGTGCGTGCAGCACGGTTCGCCGTCGACCTTCGCCGAGATGTCCTCGAACAGCGGGCCGAGCGACTCGTAAGACTCCTTCGACCCGCCGGGCATGATGCTCGGCCCGTGCAGCGCGCCTTCCTCGCCGCCGGACACGCCGGTGCCGACGAAGTGCAGGCCGCGCTCGCGCAGCGCCTTCTCCCGGCGGCGGGTGTCCGCGAAGTGCGCGTTGCCCGCGTCCACGATCACGTCGCCCGGCTCCAGCAGCGGCGCGAACTCCTCGATGACGGCGTCGGTCGGACCGCCCGCCTTCACCATGATCACGATCTGCCGCGGCCGCTCCAGCGCATCGACGAACTCCTGCGCGGAGTACGCCGGGATGAAGTCGCCCTCGTCGCCGAACTGCTCGACGAGCGAGCGGGTGCGCTCCTCGGAGCGGTTGTGCAGGGCGACCGTGTGCCCGTGCCGGGCCAGGTTCCGCGCCAGGTTGCGGCCCATGACCGCGAGGCCGGTGACCCCGATGCTCGCCTTCTTGCTCATCCGAAACCTTTCCGAAAACCTCTGCCGGATTCCGAGCCTAACCACAAAACCGGTGCTCACGAGAAGCAGCGGATCGGGCCCCCGTTCCAGGCCAGCATGTCCTTCAGCGGAGCCACCAGATCGAGTGGCGCACCCCACGCTTCCCCGTCGAGTTCGGCGTACGCCCGGTGCAGGTTCCCGGCCAGCCGCTCCTGTTCGGACAGTTCGGCGAACCGGCCGAGGTCGGTCTCCTTCGCCTGTTCCAGCGGCGAGCGTCCGGCCGCCTTGCCGGTTTCCGCCGCGCGCTGGACGAACTCCAGGTAGTCGTCGACCAGGTCCACTGTTTCGAGCCCGCACGCCGGGCCGTGGCCGGGCAGGATGACCGCCGGGTCCAGTTCGCGGATCACGTGCAGCGCGTTGCGCCAGCCGGCGACCGAGCCCATCAGCGCGAATGGGCTGCCGCCGTTGAACACCAGGTCTCCCGCGTACAGCAGGCGCTGTTCGGGAAGCCAGACCAGGACGTCGTTGGTGGTGTGCGCGGCGTGCCCGGGGTGGATGAGGTCGATCCGGGTCTGTCCGGCGTAGAGGGTGACGGTGTAGTCGAAGACGAGGTCGGGCACGCGCAGTTCGAGCTTGCCCCAATCGCTGTCGGTGAAGACGCCCTCGTACCGCTGGATCCCGTCGGCCAGCAGCGTCTCGCGGGTCTTGCGGTGGCCGACGACGGTGGCGCCGCCGACCAGATAGTTGCCGTTGGTGTGGTCGCCGTGGTGATGCGTGTTGATCAGCGTCGTGACGGGGCCGACGGTGTCGCCGACGGCCGAGAGCAACGCGCGCGTGCGCCGTTCGGTCGCGCATGTGTCGATAAGCACAGCGTGCCCGTCGGCGTCGATGAAGCCGCAGTTGTTGATGAACCAGGAACCGTCGGGCTGGACGTAGCCGAACGCGCCGTCTGCCAGCTGTTTGACGCTCGCCGCGCCGGGGGATCGATCGATCACGCCGACACTATGCCGCCCGGACCGCCGGAGCGGGGCGTTCGCGGCTCAGCTGTGCCCGGAAGTCTCCTCTTAGTCCGAATGGAGTAGCCGACTTGTCTGTGGCGTCTGGAATAGACTGCTCCGCCAGGGTGACATGCCGGGTGACTGGCGTTCTCGCGCATTTCCTGAAACGCTGCCGGGTGTCATCATCGAACTCCGTTGGGTCGCAGTGGCCTGGGTGGTTCGTAGTTCGCGGTCCGGCGGAGAGCCCGTCGGCAGTAGTGGTCCGGGAGAGCAAGGGGAGATGGCGAGCACCGTCACCTCGCGCCGCAAGCAGCTCGGCAATGAGCTCAGGCATGCTCGAAACGCCGCGAAGATGACGCAGCAGCAAGTCGCCGAGGTACTCGGCTGCACCCAGGGCAAGGTCAACAAGATCGAGTCCGGTGCGGTGGGGGTCAAGCTCGGAGATGTGCGGACCATGCTGAACGCGTTCGGGATCAACGGCGAAGAAGCCGACACTCTGATGAACCTGGCCCGGGCCGCGGCCGGGCAGCGCGGCCATTGGTCGGGCTACCGGTCGGTGGTGCCGCACTGGTTCCGCACCTTCACCGACCTCGAGCCGGCCGCCGCGGAGATCCTCACCTGGCACGGCGAGCGCGTGCCGGGGCCGCTGCAGTCCGAGCACTACATGCTCAAGCAGTTCACCGAGGCGGGAGCCACCGACGTCACGTCGCTGGTGCGCAACCGGCTCGACCGCAAGGCGGTGTTCGACCAGCAGCAGCCGCCGTACTACCGGTTCATCATCAGCGAGGGCGCGCTGCGCCGCGCTCCCGGCGGGTTCGCGCCCGCGGTGATGCTGGACCAGGTCGAGCACCTGCTCGCGCTCGACCGGCACCCTCGCGTGTACGTGCACGTGCTGCCCTTCAGCGCGAAGCTCGCCGCGGTGCCCAACGACTTCACGATCATGCGGTTCCCGGACCGCACGCGCGACTTCGTCTACATCGAACACTCCGCGGGCGGGCTGTACCTCGACGACGTGAAGGACTTCAACATCTTCGTGGACTCGTGGGACCGGCTGCGCGGTGCCGCCTTGGAACGGGGCGAGACGCGGCAGTTCCTCAAGGAGCTGGCGGAAAGCTACCGCGCGCAGATGATGTGACCAGTGCTTCGAGCACGGGCACGGTGGCCTCGGCGGCGGGCAGCGCGTTGATCTCCGCTTGCACGCGTTGCGCGGCCTCGCGATAGCTGGGGTCGGCGAGAACTTCCGCGGCGGCCTGGCGGATTTCGTCCGGAGTGGACGTTTCCGGATCGAGCGCGCGGCCGACGTTCAGCGCGGTGCAGCGCCGGGCGTTGCCGGGCTGGTCGGCGCCCATCGGGAAGAGCAGCGACGGCAGACCGTGCGAGAGCGCGCCGATCACACTGCCGGAACCGGCGTGCGACACCATCAAATCGGTGCGCGGCAACAGTTCGGCCTGCGGGACGAACCGTTCCACGCGGACGTGCGCCGGCTGTGGTCCGAACTCGGCGGGGTCGATCTGGGTGCCGACGGTGGCGGTCACCTCGGCGTCCAATTGGCCTAGCCCGGCGAGCGTGCGCTCGATGAGGTCGCCGGACTCCAGGTTGAAGTTGGTGCCGAGAGTGAAGTACACGCGCGGTTTCCCGGCGGGCTGGCGGGGCGCGACCGGATCTCCTTGGCGGAACGAGAAAGTATCCGGCGGCAGTGGCGAGCTGGGGTCGCGAAAGGACGGTGGAAGCGGCGAAAGCACCTGGCCGCGGGCCAGCATCTCGAGCGCGGGATCGTCCGGCAGACCGTGCGCGGCACGGACCTCGGCGAGCGGTTCGGCGAGGAGTTCCTTGCGCAGCAACGTTCCCGCGGCGAGCACCAGTACGGTCGCACACGGCAGGCCCAGCACCTCGGCGGCGATCGCGGCGGAGAAGTCCACTTCGTCCCGGACGATCAGATCCGGCCGCCATTTCCTGGCCAGCTCCAGCAACACCGGCACGTGTTCCCGCGTCGCGCGGCGGGCGAACAGCTCCTGGATTTCCCAATCGTCGCGCGCCGGATCGACCGGCGGCATCGGCTGTCGCGTCGCCTCGATCTCGCGTGGCTCGTTGACCGCGAAGGTCGTGTACCCGGCTTTGGCGAGCGCGGGTACGTGCGAACCGCCTCCGGCGACGGCTACGGTGTGGCCGCGCGCGAGGAGCGCACGCGCGACCGGAGCCATCGGATCGAAATGGCCGCGACCGCCGACGAACGAGAAAAGGATGCGCATCCACCGCAACCTAGTGGCCCGAACGTCCCAGCGTCGTGGCATTTTCGGGCGGTACCAGGGGGCGGCGGTGCGCGGCCGGGGCGAGTGGGCACACTGGTACCCGCACGGAAGGGGAAGCTGATGACTCAGGCACCGGATCCGGAAGCCCCGGAGGGCGTCGACCTCGATCGGCCGAACGCGGCGCGGATCTACGACTGGTTCCTCGGCGGCACCGCGAACTGGGCGATCGACCGCGAGTTCGGCGAGCGGGCGGTCCAGACCTTTCCGATGATCAAGACCATCGCCAGGGCCGGTCGCGAGTTCCTCGGCCGCGGCGTGCGGTACATGGCCGAGCAGGGCGTCGACCAGTTCCTCGACATCGGCTCCGGCGTGCCCACGGTCGGCAACGTGCACGAGATCGCCACGTCGGTGAATCCGGACGCGCGCTGTGTCTATGTCGACAACGAGCCGGTGGCCGTCGCGCATTCGCAGATCCTGCTGGAGCGCGAGGGCGTCGCCGATCGGCACGCGGTGCTGCAAGGCGACCTGCGCAACCCGGCCGACGTCTGGCCGCGCGCGCTCGACACCGGCGTACTCGACCCGAAGCGCCCGATCGGGCTGATCATGGTCGGAGTGCTGTACTTCGTCGGCCGCGACGAGCCTGCTTTGGAGATCGTGCAGAAGTACCTGTCGCTGCTGCCGTCCGGCTCGTACTTCCTGTCCTCGCACCTGACCGACGACGGCGTGCCGACGAACGACGGCGAACGCCGCGACGCGATCCACAAGCAGTACCAGCAGTCGAGCACGCCGTTCCACTACCGCTCGCGGGCGGAGTTCGCGGAGTTCTTCTCCGGACTGGAGCTGGTGGAGCCGGGCATCTCGTGGGTGTCGGACTGGCATCCGGAGGCAGGCGAATCGAGCGCGGGCGACCGGATGGCGGACGATCCATCGTTCAGCGGCGGGATTTGCGCGCTGGGCCGCAAACCCTGACCCTGTCCGCTCCGCGTTGCTCGCGCCCCAATGAGGTTTTCTCAGTAGCGTCTGTGGTGGTCGCGGGCGGCGGACAGGTCGTTGCGGGAGCCGGGCAGGACGGGGGAGACCCAGAGCGGGTGCCCGTCGGCGGTGGCGAGGAATTGGATGTTCCCGCCGAAGCGGCGGTGTTTGCCGGAGTACCAGGGGTGGACGGTGGCACCGCGGTTGCGGCCTTTGGTGTCGCGTCGCGGAACCAGCGCAGCGCCAGCATCGCCTGGCCGAACGGGGTCAGCGCCCGCTGGCCGCGGCGGGTGCCCCGGGCGCGGCGCTCGGCGTGCAGGACGCGCGCGACGAACAGGGCAAGTTCGCGTGCCACGTCGAGCGTGGCACCATAGGCAATCACGTGGTGCCTCTGGGGTTTTCTCGGACTTGATCTTCGCAAATCCAGTCCTGCCAGCGGCCCCACGCCTCACCCCCGGCGACACACACCCCGCCCCAGCCCTACTGAGAAAACCCCAATGTGGCATTGGGTGCATCTGACGCACCCAATGTGGCGTTCGGTGCGCAGGACGCACCCAATGTGGCATTGGGGATCAACGGGCAAGTGACGTGGTCTAGACCGGTGGTGGTCTGGACCTTCGGCGCGGCCTGGCTCCGGATACGAAAACGCTCCCCGGGCAAGGCGTGCCGGGGAGCGTGGACGATGCGGGCTGTTCAGCCGAGCCCGTGAAGCAGCGGTACTCGTGTCTCGCGACGGTGGGTGGCGTGGACGGGGTCCGCTTGGCGCGGAGCCGGTACTTCGATCTCGGTGTCCACAACCATCGGGTTGCGCAGCGGGGCCTGGATCAGGCTGAACCCGAACCGGTTGCGCAATTCGTGATTGATCCCACGCCGGCCGCGAGTGTGTTCGTCCTCACGGCGGAAAAGCGTGGTAAGCCGTACGGCCATGGGATCACACCCCCAGTTCGGATGACGGGAACCGGCGCGGGTCGGCGCCGGCCGGATCGGGGTGGTTCGTGCTCGGCGGGTCAACGCCGGGCACCAGGGAAACCGCTCCGTTGCGGCGTCTCCGCAGGGTCGTCACAGCACCTGGACCAGCGCCGATCCCGGCGAGTCGAGCGGATTGGCTTTCCGGGCCGAACGGGTCGGCTCGCATCCGCACTCCTCCCGTGATCTCGCGGCTGTTCCGCCGCCCAGGCCGGGTGCCCGGGCCGGTGCTGCCGGTGTTGGGCTGAATGTCGCAAGCCATTCACCCACCACTGACGCCCCGATCGCTGCGATTAATCCTACTCCTGGAATAATCTTCATGTCGAGATCGGGTCGAGTTGATCACCCGCTTGGCCCTGCGGTTTGCTCCGTAGTGACGCAAAGAAGCCGGGGACGTGCACCAGACCGCACGCCCTGCACAAGGCTCGGAGGTGGACGACCCATGGCGGATTATCCGTCGCCCCAGGATTACGACCCGGACACGGCAGAGTCGCTGTTCGCGGCCGCGGCCTGGGCGAAGTCGTTCGCGAGCGAGCCCAACGGCGGAAACTGCGTCGAGGTCAACCTCTCCCGTCCCGGCATGGTCGGCGTGCGCGACACGAAGCTCGCGGCGAGCCCGGTGCTGGTCTTCGACCGCGGCGAGTGGGACGCCTTCCTCGTCGCGGTCAAGGCCGGCCAGTTCGACCTGCCGCCGAGCCAGTAGTCCACCACGGCAATGTCTCAGCGGGGGGGCGATTCGCAAACAGTCACTCGATCGGGTGGAGTGCGGATTGGCTCTGGTCACCGTGGGTGCCGAGAGGTCTGGGTTCAATGTCGGTTTGGCGAGGGTCGCCGGCTGAGTAGGTTGAGCGGCCCGACCCCACGGAGCGCGACATGACTCCACTGCACTACCTCCCCGCCGTCGAAGCACTGCGGCTTTTCCGGACCCGGGAGCTGTCGCCGGTCGAGTTGATGCGCGCGGTCGTGGAACGGGCGGAGCGGGTCGAGCCGGACGTCAACGCGTTCGCCGAGCAAATGTTCGACCAAGCGTTGCAGGCGGCGGCCGTCGCGGAGAAGCAGTACGCGCCCGGTGGCCAGCCGAGGCCGCTCGAAGGGCTGCCAATCGCGGCGAAGGAAGAACAGCCCCTGGCGGGGCATCCGGTCACCGATGGCACCCTTCTACGCCCGCCTCAGCTGGCGAAGGAGACCGCGATCGGGCTCGGCCGGATCCAATCCTCGGGCGGGATTCTGCACGCTCGCACGACGACGTCCGAGTTCTGCTGCATGCCGCTGTCCCACACTCGACGCTGGGGAACCACGCGCAATCCGTGGAACCTTGAAACCGCGGCGGGCGGCTCGTCCGGTGGTTCGGGCGCGGCGCTGGCGGCCGGGACCGCCTTCCTTGCCACCGGATCGGACATCGGCGGCTCGCTCCGCGCGCCCGCGTCCTTCACCGGCGTCGTGGGGTTCAAACCGCCGCACGGCCGCAACCCGGTCCTCCCGCCGTCCGGTTTGGACACCTACTACCACCACGGCCCGATGGCCCGGACCGTCGCCGATTGCGCGCTCCTGCAGAACGTCATGGCTGGTGAGGACCCGCGTGACCCGCACTCGCGGCTCCCCTCAGTCCCTGTCGAGCTGGGCGACGTGCGCGGGCTCCGCGTCGCGTGCTGTCCGGTGCCGGGCGATTTTCCGGTCGACCCCGAGGTCGCCGCCAACACTCGCGCCGTCGCGCACGCGCTGGCGTCCGCCGGTGCGGTGGTGACCGAGATCGAGATCGACTGGACGCTCGACATGGTCAAACAGGCCCTGTGGGCGCACTTCGGGACCGGCCTGGCCGCCGAGGTCCTGGAACTGAACCGGCAGAACCCAGGCGTGATCACCCCGTACTGCCAGGCTTTCGCACGCAAAGGCGTTGAGAACGTCGTGGACGCTGAAACCGGCCACGCGGTCGAAGCGGCGATCCGCGAACGCCTCGACGCGGTGTTCGAGCGCTTCGACGCGTTGGTTGTACCGACCATCGGTGCCACGGCTTTCGCCGCTGGCGAGGATTACCTTTCCGTGCAGGTCGAGGTGAATGGGGTTGCGCTGGAACACTTTTCCGACGCTTCGCTCACTCCGGCGTTCAATGTCGGCAGTGAACATCCGGTGCTCGCCGTGCCGTCCGGCTGGGCAAGCAACGGCGTGCCGACGGGAGTTCAGGTCGTCGTGGACAAGTACGACGACGGAACGGCTTTTCGGGTCGGCGCGGCGATCGAGCAGACCGTGGGTGCGGGTTTCGCGCGGATTCCGTTAACTGGTCAGGAATTCCCGCAGATGCGCCACGACCTGTGAGGGTTGTTCCTCGGGCAGGAAGTGTCCGCAGTCTTCGAGGCCGATGCCGGTCACGTCGGCCGCGTAGTCGCGCCAGATGTCCAAAGTGGGCAGACTGCCGAGCAGGCCGGCCTTGCCCCACATCGCCAGCACTGGCTGGGTGAGACGCTTCCCGGCGGCGTAGTCGGCGTCGTCCAGTTCGGCGTCGTCCGGGAAGGACGCGCGGTAGTCGTCGAAACCGGCTCGCAGTGCGCCCGGGGCTTCGAAGGCGCGTACGTACTCGGCGACGTCCTCGGCGGGCAGTCCGTGCCGTTGGAACGTCCAGCGCTCGAAGAAGTACCCGAGGTAGGCGGCGATGTTCTGTCCCGCCAGCAGCTCCGGCAAGTCTGGCTGCAGGTGGAAAAGCCAATGCCAGTACGCCTTTGCGAGGCCTTGGTCGAGTCGACGCCACATCTCCCGCGTCGGCGCGATGTCCAGTACAGCCAGCCGCTCGACCTGGTCCGGACGGTCGAGCGCCCACCGATGTGCGACCCGGCCGCCGCGATCGTGCCCCGCGACTGCGACCCGGTCGAACCCGAGTTGTTCGGCCAGCTTCGCGACGTCCGCGGCCATCGTGCGCTTGTCGTAGCCGGTGCGGGGCTTGTCGGTGCGTCCGTATCCGCGCAGGTCAGGCGCGATCACGGTGTGCGTCTCGGACAGCGGTCCGGCGACGCGGTGCCAGCAGTGCGACGTCTGCGGCCAGCCGTGCAAGAGGAACAGCGGCGGCCCGTCTCCGCCGCGAAGGTAGTGCATGCGCAGGTCGTCTACTTGGGCCATGAATGGTTCTAACCGGCTCATGGGGTTAGACAGTAGCGCGGGTTCTCACCGGTTTCAATGGTTAGAATGAGCGACATGGATTGGGTGTTCGACGCCGGACGGCTGTGTCTGCACCTGGTGAACACTCTGCGCTCCCGGCATCTCCCCGAGGGCATCGAGCTGCTCACCGACCCGGACGCGCTCGCGGAATGGCTTGAGCTGGCCGGATTCGGCCGCCTGCCGGTGACCGCCGCCGAGCTGGCTTCGGCGAAGGATCTGCGCGAGGCGGTGAACCGGCTGCTGACCGAGGTGCCGCGGGTCGCCGATGTCCGGCTGGTCAATGCCGCGCTCGAGGCCGCGCCGAAACCTGACCGGCTGCTGCTGGCGGACGGGGTGTTGCAGCGGGAGGTCCCTGCTCCAGCAGACCCGGTGGCGACGGCGTTCGCCGTACTGGCCGCCGACGCGGTCGATCTCGCTACCGGCGTGGAGGACATCCGGATCTGCGCGGCGGACGACTGCGGCTTGCGATTTGTCGACACGTCGCCCCGCCGGACTCGGCAGTGGTGCTCGATGTCCCGCTGCGGGAACCGGGCGAAGGCCCGGGCGCATTACGAGCGGACGAAAAACCGGTAAGCCCACGGGTGCGTGCGCAGCCACACGTTCAGCTTGCCGATCGCTCGCATGGGCACGGGACTCTCCCCAAGTCGCAGTCGCTGTGGACAACCCGGCCGAAGTGGGCGGGGTTGTCGGTGAGGGCGGATAGACTGGACAAGGGCCGTCCCCCGGAGGAGGGCGGGGGCTGCGCTGGCGGGGCCGGGGCGAAGGGGAACGACCGGCGTGCGGATCAGGAACATCTGCGCGCTTGAGTGTCCTCTTTGGATCTTCGGCCACCGGCAATCCGACATGCGGGAGAACGGTTTCCGCACCGTGTCGATGGTCTCGAACAACGTGCTGATCGTCTCGTTCGGACCGAACCCGGCGTCCATCTCCCGGTAGTAACGCTCGAATTCCGGCCAGGTCGGCGGCAAATCCCGCTCGCGAACGCCGAGGATCCGGCCGATACCGCACATTTGCGCGTAGTGCTCGTTGAGTTCCGAAGTGGACATTGGATGGCCGAAAAACCGTTGTGCGTCAACGGGTGCCATCGC
Organism: Amycolatopsis sp. NPDC054798; assembly: GCF_053611505.1. Lineage (NCBI taxonomy): Bacteria > Bacillati > Actinomycetota > Actinomycetes > Pseudonocardiales > Pseudonocardiaceae > Amycolatopsis > Amycolatopsis sp. NPDC054798. The sequence goes on from NZ_JBSHAM010000136.1 coordinate 10,913, forward strand.
CAGCGTCGCGTGCACCCACGCGTACGCACCGGGATCGAGCGTGCTGTAGCGACGACCATCGGTGGCGCCAGTGAATGCGCGGTGCAGTTCCGCAGCCGCTCGGCCTCGACTTGCGCGCCCTGCAGCACGAGCACCTGACCCGCGAGCAGGACATCGCCGAAGTCGCGGTGCCGCGGACGATCGGCGGCGCCGCCTCAGCCTCGCGCACCATGCAACAGCATCATCAACGGCTCGGCGGCCGGGACATCCGTGCCAGTGGCGAGCCGCCGTAACTGCAGACCGGCGATCAGCGCGACCACCGGCCCGGCCACGCGTTCCGGATCCGGCAGGCCGAGCGCGGTGAGGATCGTGATCGCCAATTCGTCATACGCCGCAAAGCATTTCGCGGAAGCCTCGTGCAGCCCGGGGTCTCGCGCGGCTTGCAGGTACAGCTCGTGCGGCGCGAGTTCGTCGGTGCCGAACGGCAGCTGTTTGATCACGTGCTCCACGACGGTCGCCGCTTGTTCGAGGCTCAGTCCTTGTGCTTGGTACGCCTCGACAATCCCGGCTAATTTTGCCGTTTCCTCCTCGGCGAACAGCAGCATCGCTTCGCGCAACAGCTCGGTCTGGCTCGGGAAGTGGTACGTCAGCGTGCCGAGCGAAACCCCGGCCGCGGCGACGATGCGCCGGTTGGTGAGTCCGCCGACGCCCTGCTCGCCGACTACTTTCAGGGTGGCGCGAAGGATCGCGTCGCGGGTGGTCACCACCCCGGCTCGGGACGTCGGTCCGGCCACCGAAGCACCTCTTCCAGTTGCGCGGCAACGGAAATCAGCCGCTCCTCGGAATGCGACGGGCCGAGCAGCTGGGCACCGAGCGGCAGCCCGTCCGCGGTCAGCCCGGCGGGCACGTTCACCCCGGGCCAGCCCAGCACGTTCCACGGCCAAGCGTACGGGCAGGCGGCGATCATCGTCTGGTCGGTCTGCCAGCCGGAAAGCCCGTCGAAGGAGCCGATCGCGGGCGGCGGGGTGGCAGTGGTCGGTGTGAGCAGGACGTCGATGTCGCCGAACATCCCGCCGATCCGGCGGCGCAGCACGGGTTCGAGCGAGCGGGCGAGTTTCAGCGCCGGCCCGGCGAGCAGGCCGCCCTGCTGGGCGTTGCTGCGAGTGCGCGGGTCGAGCGCGGACGGCTCCGGCACGCGCCGGGCCCAATCGCGCACGCCGGTGAGCGACCGCGGCAGGAAGGTGAGGCCGATCAGGCCGTACCCGGGTTCGACCGGCACGATCTCGTGCCCCAGCCCGGCGAGCGTCTCCGCGGTCTGCACCACGGCCGCTTCGACCACTGGGTCGAGCCGGGTTTTGGTGGCGGTGAAGGGAATCCGGGTGGAGAGACCGATTCGCAGCCGCCCTGGTTCACGGTGCGCGGCGGTCTGGAACGACGTGCCGGTGCCCGCGGTGACGTCGAGCAGCGCGGCCGCGTCGGCGACCGTCCGGGCGAGCGGGCCGAGCACGGTGAGGCCGTGGAATAGCTCCCCGTCGGTCGGGATCCGGCCGCGCTGGGTTTTGATCCCGACGAGCCCGGTCCACGCCGCCGGGATGCGCACCGAACCCGCCCCGTCCGACCCGAGCGCGGCGGCCACGATCCCGGCCGCCACCGCCGCGGCCGATCCGCCGGACGACCCGCCCGGGGTGTGCTCCGGCTGCCACGGATTGCGCGTCGCGCCGAACGCCGTCCCTTCGGTGAACGGCCATTGGCCCAGCTCAGGAGTGTTGGTCTTGCCGATGATGACCGCGCCGGCCTGCTTGAGATTCGCTACCGCGGGGGCGTCCGCCGTCGCCGCCGGGAACTCGCCAGGACAGCCGAACGCGGTCGGCAGGCCGGTGAGGTCCACGTCGTCTTTGATCGCAACCGGCACTCCGAGCAACGGTGCCTGGTCGCCGTCGGCGCGGCGCTGGTCGGACTTCGCGGCCTCGGCCAGCGCGGCTTCGTCGCGCAGCACGCGGAATGCGTTGAGCACCGGCTGACTCGCGTGGGCCCGCTTGAGCGCGAGTTCGGTGAGCTGCACGGCCGTAACCTCGCCGGACGCGAGCGCGGCGGCCTGGTCGGCGAGGGTCGTGAACTCTGTCGTCGCGGAAGGCATCAGCGGCTCCCCGTTCTCTCGTTCGCTCGAACGAACGTAGCACGGCCGTCGTGGCCGGAGCACCCCTTGACCTCTAGTCAACTGGACATTGCACGCTTGGCAGCATGAACACGACATACATCGACGAACGGACTCGCGAAGCTGAGATCGAGGCGATCACAAAGGTGGTCGCCACCGTCCAGCACGCTCAGCAGAACGAACTCGTCGAGGAGTTCGTCGGCCTGTTCCGGGCCGACGCGATCTGGACGACCGGCGGCGGCAAACGCCTCTTCGGCCGCGACGCGATCTCGGAATTCACCCAGCAAGTGCTTCCCGGCGGGATGACCGGCTTCACGGTCACCTTCGAGGTAGAGCACGTGCTGTTCATCCGAGCCGACGTCGCCGCGGTGAAGGTTCGCCAGCTGTACACGAGCAAGGGCGGGCAACCGTCCGAGGACGACGGCGAGGGCACCCCGCTTTTCGTCATGGCCAAGGAAAACGGGCAGTGGAGCTTGGTCGCCTGCCAGAACACCGGGGTGGTCGATTCGTGATCGTCAGGTGACGCCTCCCGCCTGATTCGGGCATGCTCGCGATCGTGATCGACGACTTCGCGAAGGAGTACCTGCACAGCGACCTGCGAGAGGTCCGGCAGTCGATGCTCCGGAAGCTCGACGGCCTGTCCGAGTACGCCATCCGCCGCCCGCTGACCCCGACCGGAACCAACCTTCTCGGCCTGGTCAAGCACCTGGCGGTCGCGGAGGCCCGCTACTTCGGCGAGGTTTTCGGCCGCCCGTGCCCCGAACCCGTCCCGAAGCGGGATGACCTCGAACAGCGCGGAACCGACCTGTGGGCGACCGAGCACGAAACCCGCGGGGAAATCACTAGTCGCTACCAGCGCGTCTGGGAGCACTCCGACAACACCATCACCGCTCTCGCTGTCGACGCGCGCGGCCACGTGCCTTGGTGGCCACGCCCGGACGTGCTGCTGTTCAACGTTCTTGTCCACATGTTGACGGAGACCAGCCGGCACGCCGGGCACGCCGACATCCTGCGCGAGCAACTGGACGGCGCGGTCGAAATGGATCTGGAAGCCCTGGCCCGGCGCGGCAAGGACGCGGCCTTCTGGCAGAACCGGTGCGCCGAAATCGAACGGGCGGCCAAGGCTGCCGACCCGGCCACCGGTGGAGAAATCCACCTAAACTGACGGGCACCGCAAGTCACGCCACCAGCCCGGCCAGCGCACGGAGGATCGATGACGTTCGACTTTGCCCGATTTCCCTCCTTCGACGGCTTTCCGCGCGCCGGGCTCCACCACGGGCCGACCCCGCTGGTCCCGGCGCCGCGGCTCGGCGAAGCGCTTGGCATACCCCGGCTGCTGCTCAAGCGCGACGACGTTCATCCGCTTGGCGTCGGCGGCAATAAGCTGCGCAAACTCGACTTCCATCTCGGCGCGGCGCTCGCAGACGGAGCGGACACCGTGATCACCTTCGGCGCGGTGCAGACCAATCACGGACGCCAGACCGCGGCGGCGTGCGCGCGGCTCGGGTTGCGCTGTGAACTGGTGCTGACCGCTGAGGTACCGCGTTCCGGCGACGCGTATGAGAGGTCCGGCAACGTTCCGCTTGACCTCCTCTTCGGTGCGCGAGTGCACATCTGCGCATCGGACGAGGAAGCTGCTGCGACGTATGAACGGCTGTGCGCTGAAGCGGCGGACGAGGGCCGGAAAGTGCGGACGGTGCCAGTCGGTGGGTCCGACCCACTGGGCGTTCTCGGCTATGTGGATGCCGCTCGCGAACTAGCGGTCCAGCTAGAGCAGCTGGGTCTGGACCGGGCGCGCGTCGTCGGTCCGCATGCGAGCGGTGCCACGGCGGCCGGGCTAGCGCTCGGCACGGAGCTGCTCGGTTCGCTGGACCTGGACATCGCCTGCGTCAGCCACCCGCTCGACGAAGCTGTGGACAACTTGGCCAGCCTCACCGCCGGGGCCGCGCAGTTGCTTAGGCTCGACCCACCGAAGCTGGAGCACGTGTGGCTGAACGACACGACGATCGGCGAGGGGTACGGCATTCCGGCGTCGGGGACCTGGGAAGCGATCCGGTTGTTCGGCCGCACCGAAGGCGTGGTGCTCGACCCGGTTTACACCGGAAAAGCCGCCGCCGCCCTGGTGGAATGGGCGGCGGCGGGGCGGTATTCGCCCGAGGAGACCGTGGTGTTCGTCCACACCGGAGGCCTTCCCGGGTTGTTCGGTTACGCGCCCGAATTCATGGTCGAGGCGCGGAAGTAACGAGCACCGCGGCGCGAGCGGTTTCGGTCCGCACCGCGATGCGGAGCAGGACCAGCAGCAGGGCGACGTTCGCGATCAGCGTGAGCCGCTGCGTCACGCCCACCGGCAGCACCTCGGTGAGCACGTGGAACGGCTGCACCCCGGCTTCGTCGAGGCGGACGAACAGAAAACTCAGCGCGAACAGCCCGACCACGGCGAGCCCGCACTTCAGCCAGCGCACCACGAACACGCGTTCCGCGGTGCCGCGCAGCGGTTCCAGCATGGTGATCGCCGCGCCGGGCAGGCTCGTGAACGCGATCAGGCACGAATAAAGGTGGATGTCGCCGCTGAGCGGATTCGGGCTTTGCGGGTAACTGGCCGGAAAAACCGCGGCGACGGCCAGCCCGAGCGCCCACAGCATGAGCAAAGCCTTGGTGCTGAACGTCATCGGCACCCCACCGGCGACCAACGCACCGAGCACCGCGAGAGAGCCGACTGCGACCGACAGCACACTCGCCCCGAACATGCCCTCCCCGCGGTCGGTGATCGTGTAGCTCGAAAGCGTGTCGTAGATCGGGTCGTGCGAGCTGATGATGTGCAGCACAGTGATCGTGAACAGCCCCCAGGCGATCGCAGCGAGTGCGGTCAGGCGCCACCCCTGGACGCCTCGTGAGTTCCCCATGTAGCCAGATTGGCGGTTCCGCGGCGTTTCGTGATCAGGGAAAACCCCTGATTCAGCCCCTACCCGGTGAAGTCGGCGAGGACGAGCACCTGGTCGTCGTGCCGTTTGGCACGCGGCCAGCGGACTGCGTGCGGATCGTCGTTTTCCGCTGCGCGCACTGCGTCCAGTACTGCTTCGGGACCCTTGTTTTTGGCTATTCGCAGCACTTCCGGCCAGTCGAAGAGACCGTATTCGTCGACGCCGATCGCGACGCCGTCGGTGGCGATGAGGACGGCGTCGACATCTGCGCGCGGCCAGCTGCGGCGGACTGCTTTGTGCGCCGCGGCCGGGTCGGCTTCGGCTACCCAGAAGCCGTCTGCCGCGTTGCGTCGACGGCGGACGTCGGAGCCGGTTTGCAGGAGGCCGTTGGTGCGCAGGGAGGTCAGGCGGTCGTCGGAGACCACGTCGGTGCCGAACTGTCCAAACGCGACGATTGGGCTGTCGGCCAGTACTAGGGCTTCCACTTCGGAGTCGTTCCAGCGGAGGACGGAGACCGTGCTGGAGGGGGCGTGGCCGGGGGTCAGGGAGTGGGTTTCGGCTACTGCGGTGATCGCGGTCGCGAGGGTGGTGGCTAGGTCTTCGTGGGGGTGGGTGGTGAGGGTGGTGGTGAGCTGGTCGCGGAGGAGGGCTGCGTACCAGCCGCCTGGGGGGAGGTCTGGGCTGGGGGAGGTGGCGCCGTCCAGGACCAGGATGGCGTGGGGGAGGAGGGCGATGTGGTCTTCGGTTGGGCGGGGGTGGCCGTCGGAACCGACACCGGCTCGCTCGGCGGTCGAAATCTCGGGCACGGGGTCGACTGTAGCTCGGTGGGGGTGGGGTGAGGGGTGGCTCGTCGCCTGGCGGCGACATTGCATCCGGTGGGTTGGGGGCACCCCGAAGCCAAGTGTGCTGACGGTTCGGGGGTGCTTGTCAAGGCGGGTAAAATGGAGTGTAAAAAAACC